>JABDDH010000015.1 GCA_013287705.1 Chlamydiota bacterium
AAGGGACTCCATACACGTCCTTCCACAGAGCTCGTTAGATGTGCCGCATCTTTCAAGTGCCAGGTTACTCTGATCTATCAGAGCTTCACTGTGAATGCAAAGTCACTGCTTGGCATCTTGATGCTTGCAGCATCTCGAGGGGCAAAAATTCGCGTTGAGGCGACAGGTGTTGATGCTGAAGAAGCGGTCCGTTCGATCCTGGACCTTGCCCGCAACAAATTCAACATTAAGTATTAGGGATCAGTCAAAGAGGAATATTTTTTTAATTTTCTTCTTCGATGGGGATCGACTGTTCTAGCACACTCCTAGAGCAGAGGATGGGGATCCGGTGCATCAAGGCAAGGCTTATGCAGTCGCTTGGGCGTGCATCAATCTCCAGAATCTCACTTATCCCATTTTTTTCTTGTTGTAAAAAGAGTTTAGCTAGATAAATTGTGCCTTCGACTCCGCTGATGACAGCTTGTATAATTTTAATATTAAAGCCGGTGCAGATTGAGCCGATCAAGTCGTGACTAGAGGGGCGCTCTGGTGGCTCCTCAGAGAGGTAAAGTTGTAGGTTGTGCCCGACAAGAGGGTCTGTGTAGATGGCAAATTTTTTCTCTTTTGTACCTAAAATTAAGACTGTGTAAGAGCTTGATTGGACAATCTTACTAAAGCTAATAGGAATAAGGTCTAAAGAATTCATCGGTTATCTCGTAATAATTTGTCCGTCGGAAAAGCCAATGATCACGCTTGTGGCAAGGTTAAAGAAAAAACCGGTCTCAACAACTCCCGCAATGCTTGATATGAGTTTATGGTCTTCCTTTGGGTTCTCTCTCGGCTCTTCAAACTCAATATCGAAAATATAATTTGCATTGTCTGTAATAAACAACGAGCCATTCTGATTTATGCGCCATGTCCCCTTGTACCCGAGGCCGCCCAGCCGTTTGACGGTAGCGCTTATGCCAAAAGGAACAATCTCTACTGGCAGCTTTGCAATTCCCAATTTGTGTACAAGCTTGGTCTCGTCGACCATAATCACACATTTTTTGCTCATTTCAGCTAGGATCTTTTCTCGAAGCAGAGCGCCACCTCTTCCTTTAATCATCTCTTTTTCTGGATTCACTTCATCGGCTCCATCTAGCGTAAGGTCAACTTCTTTGACCTGATTATAATCAAGAAGGGGGATGCCGCCTTTTTGGGCAAGTTGAGCGGAGTTAGTCGAGCTCGCAACCGCTTGGATATGCAGTCCATTGCGGCAGCGCTCGATTAAGGAGATAATGCAGTAAGCAGAGGTGGAGCCGCTTCCAAGTCCGACAATCATTCCGTCTTGGACGAGGTCCGCAGCACAAGCTGCAACTGCTTTTTTGATACCATCTGTAGACATAAGATGAAAAAGAGTGTATAAATTCTTAATTTAAGAGTCTAGAGGTTTTTAACTCGACTGTGCAACTTTTGGGTCGGTCCCAAAAAGTTGCACAGTCGAGTTAAACGATTTTTTGGAGTATGTGATGAGCGAGAAGAAAAAAAAAGTTGAGGGAGAGAGCTTCAAAACGCGCAAAACGCGTGAAAAATTGGAGAAACAGCTCTCAGACATGGAGCGAAGAGTGACGCGCCAGGCTCTAGACAAAAAGACGATTGAAATTCATCGCTGGATCGCCAGACACGCCTCTGAGCGGGTTGTTTTAAGAGCTAAGACAATTGCTCTATTTGATGAAAATCAGAATGCAGCAAAACTCAGTTTTCGCGTTGCCCTTTTAGCTGAACAGCTTCAAAAAGAGGGTTTTTTTTCTGAAAAAATAGAAGAGTCCACTCAGGACGCAGAAAATGCACCCAAATAAAGGCTCATTGGAAGGCTATGGATTTTTCACAGCTTGATCAGATTCAACTTGAGTGGATGCTTAAAATGCAAGGGCTCTTGCGCTCTAGTATGATGGATGCTTTTTTTAAGACGTGGAATCTGGTTGATACGCCGGGGTTTTATCTTCTTTTGGGAGCGGTTGTTTGGCGCTTGTGGAACAGGCGGATTGGCATTCAGCTATTTTACACCCTGTTAATCGGAACAGCTCTTATTATACTTCTCAAGCAGCTCTTTGCACAGCCAAGGCCTTGTCACATCGATACTTCGGTGGGGATTTTGTGTCACAGCTCCTATGGCTTCCCCAGTGGTGCGGCTTCCTCTGCAGCGATTGTCTTCGGGATGGCTCTGCTAGAGTGTCGTTCTCGTTTCAGTCGCTCGCTTGCCTTGCTATTTGCTCTACTGCTCTGTTTTTCGCGCGTTTACCTAGGATTACATTACCCAACAGATATTCTGGGTGGCCTCGTTGTCGGGGCTTTATGTTTCCTTGGATGCCAGAAGCTCTTTCCCCTTATTGAGCGCCTCCCGAAAGTGGCAATTTTGCTTGTTCCTTCCATTTTTTTACTGATAAGTTTTGCATGTGGCGATTTTAAGATCTGGGGCGTCTTCTACTGTTTTTCTCTCGGAACAGGATGTGGATTGATGCTCCCAGGGGATGAGCTTGTGAGAATCCGGCAAGGTTTGTTTGTGATCGGGGGAGTGCTTGTTTTATTGCTTTTGCAAAAAATGATCCCCTCTCTGTTGTGGCTTTTTTATATACTACAGGGCTACTGGCTTGCTTGGTTGGGAGCGCGTGTAGAAAAACAGCTTTTTCCTGCTTCTGATATACCCAAATGACTTGACAATCACTTTAAGTCTTTTGTAAGATCTTCTTATGCAAAATATTATAGATCTATTGCAAGAGCGCGGACTTGTAGACGCAGTGACCTCTAATGAGCTTAGAGAGAGGCTTAATCTTCCTATTCGAGTCTACCTTGGTTTTGATCCAACAGCGGATAGTCTCCATGTCGGGAGCTTAATGGGGATTGTTATTTTGCGCTGGTTTCAGAAGTGCGGTCACACTCCCGTTATTATTTTAGGTGGTGCGACAGGGAGAATTGGTGATCCTTCTGGAAAGAGTTTGGAAAGACCTCTTCTTGATGAGAAGATAATTGAAGCAAATATCATCTCCATTCGTAGAAATTTTGATCCCATTCTTGATTTTTCTAATCCGGAAACCGCCCCAATTTTTCTTAACAACAACGACTGGTTTACAGGTTGTGCGCTGATTGATTTTCTACGCGATGTGGGCAAACATTTTAGAATAGGGACGATGCTTGCAAAAGAGAGTGTGCGTGCGCGCATAGAATCAGAAGAGGGGATGAGTTTTACTGAATTTTCCTATCAAGTGATTCAAGGATATGATTTCTATCATCTCTTTATAGAGTACGGAGTTCAGCTTCAACTTGGAGGCAGCGATCAATGGGGCAATATCACAGCGGGTACCGATTTGATTCGTAAAATGGGTTCCGTGTCCAATAAGGCAGCTTACGGGTTGACCTTCCCCTTGCTTGTGCGAAGTGATGGAAAGAAGTTTGGAAAGAGTGAAGACGGCGCTGTTTGGCTCTCACCTGAAAAGCTCTCTCCATATCAGTTTTATCAATATTTTATGCGGATCCCAGATGCTGATGTGGTCCGCTTGATGCGTTATCTCACATTCATGGACCTTTCTGAGGTCTTTCAGATTGAAAAAGAGATGCAAGAGCCAGGTTATGTGCCCAACACCGCTCAAAAGCGCCTTGCTCTTGAGGTGACGCGCATGGTTCATCAGGAGGCAGGGCTTGAGACGGCTTTGCGCGTGACAGAAGGCGCAGCACCCGGATCCGCAACTGTTTTAGATCTAGAGACGTTACGAGAAATTCATTATGACATGCCCTCTGTTGCTTTGAGACAAGATGAGGTGATTGCGCAAAAATTTGTCGACCTTGCTGTTAAAATTGGTTTTTCTGCGAGTAAGGGGGAGTTTGTGCGACTGATTCAAAATGGTGGCGCCTATTTGAACAATGAGAAAGTCAACGACCCCAACTTACGTCTTGAAATGTCGCATCTTATTGGGAGTGAGTACCTTCTTTTTGCAATAGGGAAAAAGAAAAAAATGCTTATAAAAGTATTAGCTCTTGATTGAAAATCGGTTAGAGACAACAATATGGATTATTCTTAGGAGGCAAGTCATATGGCAACGATTACAAAAAAAAAGTTGATTCAAGTTATCTCTTCGAGTCGGCAGCTGCACCCCAATGAAGTACGCGGGGTAATTCAAGCTTTTTTAGATGCAATGACCGATTGTCTCGCTAAAGGAGATCGCTTGGAATTTCGAGATTTTGGCGTCTTTGAACTTGTTCAGAGAAAGCAGAAAGTCGGTCGCAATCCAAAGCGTGCTAATGTTTCGATTGTCATCCCAGCACACACAGCCGTTAAATTCATTCCAGGAAAGAAGATGAAAGAGATGGTTGAAAAGCTTCCTCCACAACAAATTTGACACTCTTTTTTCTCCTAGAAAAAAAAGTCTAGAGTGGGCATAATCTTGGCTATCTCAAGGTAGCGCTTGGCAAGTTTGATTTTTACTGCTTGAAGCTGAGTTGGTAACATTTCTCTAGGAGGAAAAGCTTGAATTTTCCGAAGTTTTTTTTAATCACTCTGTTTGTTCTATTTGGTCTAATTGGTACGGTTTTTTTTGTAAAAACTGTAGCAAAAAAGGCGAAGGCTCCTGCACAAGAGGTTATTTGTCCAGAACAAGCAGCACAGCTTGAGCCGGTTCAGGTAGCCCAGACTCTTGTTAAAGAAACAGCTCCTCCTGTTGTCACGCCGGTTCTCTCTACGATTTCAGAAGATGAACAGTATGATTTTCCTCAAGTTGATCGAACGCCTCAGCTCTTTTCTGTAACCTCTGAAAAATTGCCTTTTGTTGAAACAATCACCTACACAACCCGCACCGCGTGGCTAAAAGGGCGGCCTGCGTGGATTTCCGACTACGCTTCTCACTTTCAAACTTCAAAACATTTTATTGCCCGTAGTGTTAATGGAAAAGCAGATTATCGCCTCGGCGAGGTCTCTTCTGGTAAAAAATTTAATGTCTTTTCTGCTGATAAGAAGATCAAATTTCATCTTCTAGTGGATCGCACCCTCCGCAAGATGGGGCTCTATTGCATCGATTTAGAGACACAGGAGCGGATCTTACTTAAGACTTACCGTGTCTGTCTTGGGCGTCCTACGGCGACTGATTTTTTGACACCTATTGGAACCTTTTCTTTGGGAAATAAAGTGGCGATTTACAAGCCGGGGGTAACAGGTTTTTTTCAGGATAATGAAATAGAGATGCTCTCAGTCTTTGGATCTCGTTGGATTCCGATGGATCATGAACAGATTAAAGGCCTTGGAATTCATGGAATGCCTTGGGTCTACAATGAGGGGTCTGGAGAGTGGAGGGAAGATAGGGGGACGATCGGACAATATGAGAGCGATGGGTGTATTCGCCTTGTATCAGAAGATATAGAAGAGATTTTTTCTATTGTTATTACAAAACCTACAAACCTTGAGATTGTAACAGATTTTCGAAAGGCGCAATTGCCAGGAGTGGAGAGACTATGACCTTAATGCATGAGAGACAGATCCTTGAATATGAAAAGACCTTATTTCAGCTTAAAGAGCAGAATGTGGCGCATAATCTCTTATCTCAAGAAGAGGTCCTTCAGCTGGAAGATAAACTTCTTCAGTTAAAAGAGCGCGTCTATTCAGGCCTCTCTCCAGTTGAGCGCGTCGCGATTTGTCGTCATCCAGCAAGGCCAAGGGCTATTGATTACATCAAGAACTTATGTGAAAACTTTACAGAGATTTTTGGAGATCGCCTCTATCGCGATGATCCGGCAATTATTGCAGGGTTTGCCACAATTTCTGGGGTCAAATTCATGGTTGTAGCTCAGGAGAAGGGCTGTGATACAGAAAGTCGTCTCAAACGCAACTTTGGAATGCCTCACCCTGAGGGGTATCGAAAGGCGATGCGTTGTATGGAACTTGCGGCGAAATTTAAATTACCTGTCCTGTCACTACTTGACACGCCGGGTGCTTATCCAGGTCTTGCGGCTGAAGAGAGAGGACAAGGATTTGCGATTGCTCATAATTTAAGAGAGATGGCACTTTTACCGACGCCGATTCTCATTGTTCTGATTGGCGAAGGCTGTTCTGGTGGGGCTTTGGGGATGGGAGTTGGTGATACAATTGCGATGCTTGAACACTCTTATTATTCTGTTATTTCTCCTGAGGGGTGTGCTTCAATTTTGTGGAAAGATTCTAAGAAAAATAATATTGCAGCCCAAGCTCTTCGCATGCAATCAGAAGATCTTTTGGCGTGGGAGATTATCGATGCGGTGATTCAGGAACCGCTCGGTGGAGCCCACTACGATCCTCAACTCGTCTATTCTCGCACAAAAGAATATATTTTAAGTCAGTGGGAGCTCTTTAAAGATGTGCCAAGCAAGACTCTTTTAGAGAAAAGATATGAGAAATTTCGTCGCATGGGGCGCGTCTTGATAGCTGAGGGAAAATGAACCTTTTACGCAACCTCATTTGTTTGGGTATAAATTCGTTCTTTTCTCGCGGATTTTTATCTTGCTCATTTACCGACTCTCTGGAGTCGGCTCCCTCGCGCGACACGAAACTGCAAGCAGTTTCTAAAAATCAGCGAGAAAATCTTCGAATTTTTCAAACAAAGCAGGCTACGCAAGAGGTTCAATGAGGCTTATTTTAAAGGCGGCTCTTTCTAACCGCAAACATCTCTCTTTGTTGATTACAACGTTTGTGACACTACTGCTTTTAACAATAGCGAACTCCATGGAGATGTTTTCTCTTGGTATTTTGTCTAATACGGGAGCCGATTTTTTTTCCTTATTTGGCAAGGAACAGCTGCAAGAATTGCCTGTCGATCGGATCTCTTTGGAAGATGTTCAGGCGCGTTGGGGTGAGATCGACACAGCGGGCACAGGCTATATTAGCAAGCAGGCAGCCTCTGATTTTATTGCTCATCGCAAAGAGGTGAATCCATTAAACTGGATGCTAAATGCAATTAAAGAGAAGCTGCAGTTTACAAACAATCTAAAAGCTCTTGTTTTTGTCCTCGTAGGGGTAGCTTTTTTTAAAGCCATTTGGCTTTTTGCAAGTCGCTATACCACGCAGCTACTTGCCATTCGCGTGAGTCGAGATTTGAGACAGCAGTACTTTGAGCATATTCAGTCGCTTTCTATGAGCTTTTATCAGCAGCACAATATTGGTTCTCTCTCTTCTCGTGTTGTGGGCGATGCCGGTCAAATTGCGACATCAATTAATTCGTGTGTTACCAATTATTTGCAGACGCCATTTACAATTGCGACTAATTTAATTGCTTGTTTCTATCTCTCGTGGCAGCTTTCGATGGTGATTTTCTTTGGGTTTCCTCTGGTTATTCTGCCGATTATCTTTTTGGCAAAACGAGTGAAAAGAGTCTCCAGACAGTTGCAAAGCAATCAAGAGAAATTTGCCTCTGTTTTAATAGACTTTCTAGCCGGGGTTCAAACAGTGAAGATCTTCAGCATGGAGCTCTTTTCTTTAAAAAAATATAAGCAACAAAATGATCGGATGGCAGTTCTTGAGGGAAAGACCGCAAAATATGGGCTTCTGACCCGTCCGATTCTCCATGCTATTGCAACTCTTTGTATTGCAAGCGTTGTCTTGTTTGGTCTTTATACCCTAGGACTCCCTGTCTCTGAGCTGATTGTTTTTTGCGGGATGCTGCATTTAGCCTATGAGCCTGTCAAGAAATTTGGGGATGAGAATGCCAATATCCAGAGAGGCGTTGTCGCGGCTGAAAGAATGTTTGAGGTGCTGCACCTAAAGCCTCATATTGAAGATCATGATGGCGCAGTTGAGATGACAGGGATTAATCAGCTCATTGAGTTTGACCATGTCTGGTTTCGCTATCAGGGAGAATGGGTTCTTAAAGATGTGAGCTTTACCGTGAAAAAAGGGGAGACGGTCGCTCTTGTTGGTCCAACAGGTTCTGGGAAGTCAACACTTGTCCAGTTGTTGCCGCGCTTGTACGAGGCGCAGGAAGGGGAGATTCGCATTGATGGGAAACCACTCAATACCTATACGCAGAAATCCTTGCGGGAAAATATTGCCTTTGTGTCGCAGAAGCCATTTCTTTTTTATGATACTGTCGGGGCAAATATTGCCTATGGGCGTAATTTCTCTCCGGAACTGATTCAGCAAGCGGCAAAAAGGGCTCATGCTGAAGAGTTTATTTTGAGGCTTCCGCAAAAGTATGAGACGATGCTGGCTGAAGGTGGACAAAATCTTTCTGGTGGACAGCAGCAACGTTTAGCAATTGCCAGAGCTCTTGTTAAAAATGCGCCGATTCTCATCCTCGATGAGGCGACATCTGCTTTAGATTCTCTGAGTGAAAATCGCATCCGTGCGGCTATTGAAGAGCTGCGCGGTCAGGTGACGCAAATTCTCATTGCCCATAGGCTTGCAACAATTGAGCACGCCGACAAGATTATCTACCTTGACCGCGGAGAAAAAATTGCCGAGGGAACAAAGGATGAGTTGCTTGTAAGCTGTGATCAATTCCGCCTAATGTGGGAAGCTCTCTATAAAAGTGAAAAACGAGAAGCCGCTGCCGTCTCTTAAAACAGGCTCTTATACCATGTATTAGAGGAAGCCGAGCTTCTCGAAGCTTGCCTTCAGCTCGCTATTTTCTGGCTTGTCAAAGGCGCCGCCGTCTTTTAGCCAGGCGACGTAGTTGCGCGGCACCTCGTCGAGGGCTTTGCCTTGATGTTTTCCAAAGGGCATCCGGTTAACGTTTGTTGAACGGGATAAGAGTTCAATCACAGTCTCCATAGATAGATCATCGATCATATAGGAAAAGACCTGGTGGAGGATTTTGACGTCGTCGAGCGCCCTGTGTGCTTGGTTGGCTTCGATGCCGTAGAGCTCGCGTAGAGACTGCAGGGTGTGGCGCGGCAGGTCAGGTCGATATTTGCGTGCCCACTTCAGGCTATCGATAAAATGCCATGACGGCATCTCTTGCTCTGCACGCTTAAACTCTTTTTCTAAAAAAAGTTTGTCAAACGTATCATTGTTGTGGGCTATGAGTACGGTATCGCCAGAACAGAAGTCAACAAAGAGGGGAGCTGTTTCTGCAAAAGAGGGGGCGCTTGAGACCATGGCATCTGTAATCTTGTGAATGGCCGTCGCCTCAGGAGGGATATTCATTCCTGGATTGACGAGCTGGACAAACGTCTTGTCCAGGACGGGATCGTAGGCGGCAAGCTCGATAATCCGATCTTTGTCGGACCTAACACCTGTTGTCTCTGTATCGTAGTAGATGGGTCGTTTTGGCATAAGATAAAGATTGCTTAATTGGAACTTTTTTTGCTACCCTAATCTCGACTTTGCAACTTTTTAGGACCGCCTGCCTCGTCTATTTGCTCTTGGCCGTTTGGCCTATGGCCAAACTCAGCGGTTTTTTTCTAAGGAAGGGTTTTTTAACCCCTTCCTTAGAAAAAAACCGTGCCAAGAACAAATATCTCGAGGCCTTCGGTCCAAAAAAGTTACAAAGTCGAGCTAATCCGGAAATGAAAAAATTTTTACTCATCTTTTTACTTCTTTCAAGTTTTCTGCAGAGCGCTCCCATTGCCTACTTTTCCAAGAAGGATCAGATTGCAGAGGAGCTTGTTTCTCGTATTTCTTTAGAGCAAAAAACGATTCGAATGGCAATTTTTTCACTCAACCATCGCAAGATTATCAAAGCGCTCCTAGAGGCTCATAAAAGAGGGGTGAGTGTTGAGCTTTTAGTTGATCCCTCATCGATTCGAGCGGGCTCCTCCCTTATGCCCCTTGCAGAGGCCGGTATTCCTGTCCTTGTTTTTCACCCCGTTATTCAGGGAAAAAAACGTCCCCTCATGCACCATAAATTTTGTCTTTTTGGAGATAAGTCTCTCTGGACCGGATCGTTTAACTGTACGCTTGCAGCGGACCGTTTAAACCGAGAAAACGCCCTGTTAATCGATGATAAAGAACTTGCTTTACAATACCTAACAGAATTCAAAGCGCTTAAGAGCGAGTCCATTTCTATAAAACAGATTGAAGAAAAGAGGATGGCTCGATAAACTCAATGCCAAATTAAGGCGTCTTGTGTTTAAAAAAATTATATTTTCAGTTAGAAGAGAAGAGTGGTGGATCTTTGGATTCATGATCGCTGTTGTCTCTTTGTTGAATGTTAATTTTAATATTTTACGCAGCGTGAGGAATGCCCTTGTTGTCGCAGATAAAGGCGGGAGTGCGGCTTTTATTCCTTATTTTGAGCTCCTCGGGACCTTTCCAGCCTCTATTCTGCTCACATGGGTCCTTTCTAGGCTGATGCGTAAGTTCTCTTTTCGCTTTATTTTTTTTTCGACAATGCTCTTTTTTCTCTCTTTTTTTCTGATCTTTGCTTTTTGGATCTACCCTTTTAGAGATGCTATTCAAGGCTTGTTGCAGAACCATCTTGGTAGTATCTCCACACTTCCTTCCCTTCAAGTGATCTTTACTCATTGGCCCGATATGATTTTTTATATCATGTCAGAGCTCTGGAAAGTCGCTCTTCTCTCTGTTCTATTTTGGGGGTTTATCAACCAGAAGCTCTCAATGGATGAGGCTAAACGATTCTATCCGCCGCTGATGCTCGGCAGTAGTATTGGAACAATTGCTGCAGGACCGATCACCGTCTTTTGCACTTCGCTCCTCAGTTGGGATCTTTTTCCACTCGCTTCAAAGCGTTGGCAGCACTCCTTATGTCTTTTGACCTCATGTATGGTGATCTGCGGATTTTTGACTCTTTTTTGTTTTAACTCATTATTTAAATTGCTGCAGATTAAAAACATCCCCTTGCCACAAGTGACCTCAGAAGAGAAGATGCCTTTTTCCCAAAGGCTTTTGTCTCTCTCGTCGAGTCTCCGTTATTTAATGCGATCGCCCTATCTCACAGCGCTTTTAGTTGTCGTTGTTGCCGAATACGTCTCTTATGCTTTAGGGGAGCTTGTCTTTTTAGAGACGCTTAAAGAGATGTATCCAAACCCCTCTGATTACTGCCAGTATTTGGGAAGTTTAACGCTTTGGACCGGTATCTTAACGGCTTTTAGTGCGCTGATCTTAACCCCTTATTTGTTGCAAAGGTGTCGCTGGAGTTCCAATGCTTTAATAACGCCCGCTCTTATGGTCTTGATGACCTTTAGCTTTTTTTTCATCGTTTACTGTCGCAAGCTCGGGCTTCTCACAGATGTTTTTGTTTTACCCGTTGCAGTTTTTATTGGAAGTCTCCATTTTTGCACCGGTCGATCGATGAAGTACACACTTTTTGATGCAACAAAGGAGCTCGCCTTTGTTCCATTAGATCGAGAAGGGCAGATGCGCGGCAAGTTGATTATTGATGGAATTGGTTCGCGTCTTGGTAGGGGAAGCTCTTCTCTTTTAAGTCTCACTCTCTTTTTTTTTCTTGGGGGGCCAAGTGAAAGCGCCCTTTTTGTGGGGATTTTAGCGATTCTTTTTTCTTTTATCTCAATTCCAGCAGCCCGTCTGATTGGCGCTGAATTCGATAGGCCTGTTTCTTAATTTTCTTCTTGTACGATTACCCTACTAGGTATTAAACTTTATAATGAACCTGTCTTAGTATTCGCACACAACTGATTTTTGAAGAGTTTTCTCACAGATTTTGGATCCATTTTTCAGGACATACTTGAGTAAGTAGACCTGAAAAATGGATCCGAAAGATGTGGAGCAAGACTCAAAAAGCAGGTTGTGCGAATACTGAGATAGGTTCATTCACCACTATGAAAAGGATAAGGTCATGGATCAAGAACAGAAAAAAGTTTTAAGTAAAATTGCCAACACGATTCGCGGCCTTTCAATGGATGCGGTGCAGAAAGCCAATTCTGGCCATCCAGGCCTTCCCATGGGATGCGCAGAGTTTGGCGCTTATCTCTACGGCTCTTTTTTACAGCATAACCCAAAAAATCCTCGCTGGATCAATCGCGATCGCTTTATCTTGTCTGCAGGTCACGGCTCCATGCTCCTCTACTCTTGCCTCTATCTCTCAGGATTTGACCTAACACTGGATGATATTAAGCAGTTTCGTCAACTCCATTCAAAGACTCCAGGCCATCCAGAGCGGCACGTCTTTGAAGGTGTCGAAGCGACAACGGGCCCTTTAGGGCAGGGTGTTGGCAATGCGGTCGGCCAAGCACTTGGTTTTAAATTGCTCGCAAAGAAATTCAATAGCCGTGAATTTTCCTTATTTACTCCAAAAATTATCTGTTTAGCAGGTGACGGCTGCATGATGGAAGGGATCTCATCCGAAGCTTCCTCTCTTGCTGGCCATTTGCAACTGGATAATTTGATTCTTGTTCATGACGCTAATGAAATTTCTTTAGATGGCCCATTACAGGAGTCATGTTCTGAGAACATGAAAGCGCGTTACCTCGCCTATGGCTTTGATGTCTACGACCTGGACGGCTACGATTTTGATGCGATGGATAAACTTTTTACCCACTTGCGCGAAAACCAGCAAAAACCTGCTTTTATTCAGATGAAGACAATCATTGGCAAGGGCTCGCCCCATAAAGCAGGGAGCTCGAAAGCTCATGGATCGCCCCTTGGAGTAGAAGAGGTGATTGAGAGCAAACGCGCTTTAGGAATACCGGAAGAAGATTTTTATGTTCCACAGCAGGCGCTGAACTTCATGCAGGCAAAACTCCCGAAATGTGCAGAGCTCGAGAGGAGATGGAATGAGCTCTTTTCAAAATGGAAGCTTTCCCATCCAGATCAAGAGAAGATCTTTGAAAAGATGCGCCATAAGGAGTTACCCGAAAATCTTGAAGAGATCTTGCGCAAAATCCCCATGAAAAGTCCGCTAGCTGGCAGATCAGCGTCACAGCAGCTCCTGAATGCGATTGCAGACGAGCTTCCCTTCCTCTATGGAGGATCTGCGGATCTCTCTTGCTCTGATTTAACGATGATGAAGAACCTTGAAGTGGTCACACCTGGTCATTTCACAGGACGCAATATCAAATATGGGGTTCGAGAGTTTGCTATGGCGGCTATGGCAACAGGACTTGCTGAGACAAGTATGATCATCCCCTTTATTGGGACTTTCTTAACCTTCTCAGATTACATGCGCAATGCGATTCGCTTGGCCGCCCTGTCGCATGTTCACGTCATCTATCAGTTTACACATGACTCTGTTTTACTTGGCGAAGATGGTCCAACGCATCAGCCTGTCGAGCATTACGCAAGCTTGCGTGCGATGCCAGATCTCCACTTTATTCGCCCGGGAGATAATAATGAGGTGAAGATGGCGTGGCTTGCAGCGCTCCGTTATAAGGGGCCGACAGCCATCGCCCTCTCTCGTCAAGCGTTGCCTGATCTTCCAGGAACTGCTGTTCCGTATGATGAGGGGATGGGGCGTGGGGCTTACATCATTAAGAAGGAGAGTGGAACGCCTCAGTACACATTGTGTGCGACAGGATCAGAACTCTCTCTTGCTCTTGATGTAGCAACTTCGCTTGAGAAGATTGGCAAACCAACGCGCGTTGTCTCAATGCCGTGCTGGGAACTCTTTGAAAAAGAGACTTCAAGTTATCAAGCAGAGATTCTTGGAGGCAATATCGGTAAACGGGTCAGCATTGAAGCGGGCGTCAGCCTCGGCTGGCACCGTTGGATTGGCTCTGATGGCATTACAATCAGCATTGAGACTTTTGGAGCGTCAGCTCCCCAGAGCGATCTGGCTCAGGAGTTTGGTCTGACAGTGGATGCCATTTTAGAGCGATTACTGGGATGAACGATCTTTTTTTGGATGCACTTTCGTGCAAGAATCAAGGGCGTCCTCCTGTCTGGCTGATGCGCCAGGCAGGGCGCTATCTCCCCAGTTACCGTGCTCTCAGACAGAAGCATACGCTCTCTGAGCTCTTTCACACCCCAGAGCTTGCCTTGGAGGTGACCCATCTACCCTTTAAAGTTCTAGATCTAGATGCGGCCATCCTCTTTTCTGACATTCTAGTCATTGTGGAAGTCTTTGGGCTCAAGCTGGTTTTCCCAGAAGGCGCATCCCCACAAGTTATTCCTCCGCTCACCTCGCTTGACCAGATTAAAAAGCTTGTGGCTTTTTCTGTAGAGGAGAAATTAGCCTATGTCTTTGAGATAATTCGGCTTTTGCGTCCTACTTTAAAGGTCCCTTTAATTGGTTTTTCTGGCGCCCCTTTTACCATTGCAACCTATATGATTGAAGGAGGAGCTGAACAATTAAATCGCTGGATTCAAGAAGATCCTCTTACGGTTAAAGAGCTCTTTGATAAAATTTCCGACGCTTTGATCGAGTATCTTCACCTCCAAGTAAAATCTGGGGTTCAGGCGATTCAAATTTTTGATTCATGGGCAAATCGCCTCTCTTATCCCGACTTTCTCAATTACTCCCTCCCGTATTTACAAAAAATGGTTGAAGCGCTACAGGGGACCCCCGTCATTCTTTTTTGCCGCGGATCAAGTCTCCTGTTTGAAGAATTGGCATCGCTACGTCCTGCTGGGATTAGTTTTGATGGGGAAAAATCCATGAGAGAATTACGCTCACGTGTTTCAAAAACAATTGCTGTTCAAGGGAATATTCCGAACATTCTGCTTTCTGAAGAGCCATTGGTTGTTGAAAAAACTGTTAAGATTTTATTAGAAGAGATGCGGGGAGAGACGGGTTTTATTGTGAACCTCTCTCACGGCATTTTGCCAACAGCGCGCCTAGAGAGCGTCCAGCGCCTCGTCGATCTTGTGCGTTGCTCAAGAAATGCGCTTTAGTTTATAATAATTACAAAAAATTATTATGAGTAATATAGCGCCTCAACCCGACTGGATGCGTTTGGCAGCTTGCGTTCCCTTTGTGGGAGGCGCTGTTGTCGCCTATGCAACACCCCATTTTTTGCCACAACAGGGGCAAGTAGACGCGCTTAAAAAGACAGATGCTGTCATGCGCGCCTATCTTCTGCCGAACTTGATGCGCTCGATGCTTGTGATCTCTTTACTTATTGCGGCAATTGTGATGCCTACCCTTTCATTTTTGCTCATTCCGCTCTGCATCGCACAACTTTCAGGTTCTGTTATCGCCTGCGGGGTTCACTTATATAAGCATCATCGCGATCTGCGTGAGATTGGCGTCTTTTCTCTTCTTCTTGGGGCCAATGGGTTAAAAGGGGCCTGTTATGCGCTTGCGCCTCTTGTCCCTGTTGTGACAATTGCGATGGAAGCGCTTTATCTGATTCAAGCTTTTACTCTCTATATTTTTTCTAAAGCGCCACAAAGAGCAAATCCTGACCTACAAAAGCTTCTAGATACGGCAGAGCGTGGGGAGGTTACAGAATTTACTGCTAAACACACGGCATTTATCCAAGAGTATAGACGTGCGAAGAAAGAAGATCACTACTTTCATCTTGCAGCTAACAAAGAGGTGCGAGATGACGCAACGCGTCTAGTAAAGAATCTGCATCAGGCGCGAGAAAAAAAGATGAAGGCGTGTTACAAGCAATTTAGAGCATTAAAACAAAAGCCTACAAAAGCGCAGAAGCGCCACTTTGACCTGATCTTTCCCGAATTTAAGGGGCTTTTAAAGAGCGAGGCGGAAGAAGATTTCCTCGGTAGAGAGCGCATTCAAGTGCATCCATTAAAAAAATACTTAACAAATATTGTCCAGGATGCTGCAGAAGTTGAGAGGTTAAAAAGAGAATCCAAAGCGCGTTTACGCAATTATTTGGAGCCGCGTGTGACCCATTGTGCATCAGATGCAATGAAGGGACTTGTGCAAGAGTATCTTGCTGGATCCGACAGAAGAAGAGAGGGGCTAGACTCTGTTATCTCTTTTTTTAAACGCACAGAGACAAAAGCGAAAAAAGCTGAAGAGGTTCTTCTTTATTTTTCAGAAGTGCGTGCACTTCTCATTCCGGGAAGACAAGCCACTTCCGAGCTCTTTGAACCTATCCCTTAAGGGATAGGTTCTTGCGCCCAGCCTTGATTTTAATTAAAAAATTCATTTTACTTGTTTATTTTCTTGTCTCTAATTATAATACAAGCTCATAAAAGCAAATAATTAGGAGATAATGTTATGTCAGATTCTACTATTTTCGCTCCAGATTCACCTTTAACTTATTTTGCATTAGCAATACCTGGTTTTGGCGATATCGTCGAAGCGAAGATGGAATCGAACTTGCGCAAGCTCCGAACGAGTTTGTTATATAACACGGAAATCAAGACTCCTACAGCAGAAAATATCGTGGCCCGGTTTGATGAGAATCAGAAGGCTATTGCGCTAAAAGTTGATCGTGTCTTGCGTATTTATGATGTGCTAAAGATTTTCCGCAGCGCTCTGACCCTTGCGCTTGTGATTGTTGGCTTTGTCTGCCCTCTCTTCGCTGGGATGGGTATTGCCGTCTGTATCCTCCAGGCAGCGCCAGCACTCATTGCGACGGTGATTCGGGTCTACTACCGATCTGAAATGGCAGAGAGTGAGCAGAAAGAGACTTTTGGCTATTTTCTTGCCTGCGGCTCAAAAGCCGCCCTTTTTTACATGTTTTCAAAATCCATTCCCCTTATCTCCCTTGTCTACGAGTCTGCCCATTTAGCCTATAGCGTCGCAAAGCTTGGCTCAAGACAATATAATCATTACAAAGAGAAGAAAGCAGCTCCGACATTTGAGAAGTTGGTGGCTGAAAAACTGAGTCTAGCTGAAGAGGGGAGTCTTCTAGCGGTTGGGGCGAGGAAGGCCCAGGCGATGCTAGAGGCGAAGTCTGCAGAAGGAGCGAAGTCTCCTGAAGACGAGCTGAATTGTTCAGCTGTTTCTCCAGAAGCAAGAAAGGGTTGGATGGAAGAGACTCTAAGACGAAGAGACATTTTAGAGACAGCAGAGTTTATGGAACTTTCAGAGACAACTTTAAATACGGGCAAGGCGAACCGCACTTTCTGGGTTGCAGAACACCCAAGACTCAGAGAACTACTAAAGGTGGAGGAACAGATTCCTTTAGTCTTTTTAATGAAAAGAGATGCTTCTTACTCTCAGCAGCTACGGGAATTGCATGAGTTTGATGTAGAACAGAAAAAGATTTTGGATGAATTTAAGTGGGTGCTCAACAAAGAGAAACTGAAAGCGGTCCGCGAAGAAGTCGAGAGAAGAATGAGGAGTTCCGGTTCTTTCCTATATCCTGACCAAGGATCAAATCCTCAACACGTACACTGGGCACGGATCTTTGTCGAAACAGATCAAATTGAAAAGTCTTATCAAGAGTTAGAGGAAAAGGTAAAAGCGGCAGGTTGTGGAGATAATGAAGAAGCCTGGAAGCGCTGGTTGCAAGAGACTTATCTCCTAAGACTAAACAGTCTAAAAGTTGAAGTGGAGTCGAAACGGATAACACATGAAGTAGCTCTGCCTGTAGAGCTAGATGAATCAGATCGTGCTGCTGCATTAAAGGAGTTAGAAGAGACAAAGGGTTATGTGATTTGGCTTACAGCAGACGCATCTGAACCGGAAGTTCAGAGTTACAATAGAGGAAAAGAGATGGTCTCAGGATCTTTAAAATATCTTTTGTGTATCCCTGAGTTTCGGCGCGCAATTGCCCACTTGGCACCTAGGTCTGGCGTGGCATCTGATCTGCTACTACGATTGGCGCCTGCTCAGTCTGATGTGATAACCTGGGTCTGATGTGGCGCGTGATCTGCGAGCACGATCAAATTCAGTTCCAACAGGAATAACATCGCGTCTAATTGCAACTAAATTTAGCCAATAATCTAACCACTCAATCGACAAGTAAAATTTTACTTGTCGATTGAGTGTCATCTTTTTATTTTTCTTGTTCTGATCTTAATTGTGTGTTAATCTGTTTTAGATAAACATTAAAAAAGGAAAGGATTTATGACTCTAATTGCATCTCAAAAAAGAGAGGTAATGGCCGCACGAGTTGCTCTATATGGATTTGGCTGGATGCCGATCGTTGGAAAAGGTACTACAGCTTTTGCTAAAAATATTATTGATAAGCACGATCAAACACTGAAAGAACCTGAATTTGATCTTCAGGCGATGAAGATTATTAACATCGTCTGCTCTGTGTTAACACTTGCTCTACTTGTCACCGTCGTTGTCTGCCCTGTATTAAATTTTTTAATTATTCCTTTTTGGATTACCTATTGCGCAACAGATCTTCTAGGCGCTGCGTGGAAGTTGTATAAGGGTGACGGTTCTCTAGTCGTTCAGCTCGGTAAACTTGGGGTTAATGCGCTTGTGATTGGCCTTGCAATGCATGCGATGCCTTTCCTTATCATCGGTTATGAGGCTGTGAGACTTGCGGACCGCTGTGTTGAGCTTAAAAAGGGAAGAGGCTTTTTAGATCAAGCGGAAGATGCGTGCCAAGTTGCAACCTCTGAGCTCCTTGGACGATTTCGATCTGAGAAGAGGGCAGAGCCTGTTGCAGATTCTCGCTCTTCTTCTGAAGCGAAAAGACGAACAAAACCTTCGGACGATTTTGATCAGACTGTCGAAGAAATGGTCCGTGAACAACTTCCAACGCAGGCTGAGCAGTTGGAACTGGCCAAAGCAATGGGAATATTCAACGCCCTGTCGTTTCAGGCCAAAGTGCAAAAACCACGCTTCCAAAGAAGCGGTTCATTAAAAGAACTAGTATCGGCTCTTAGTACAGCTTCTCAAAAAAATCGTCTTAAATGGGTAAAAGACAGCAGATTCCAACCATTTTTTAGTAGTCTGCTTGACGCGCCTAATGAATTAACCCTTAGGAGCCTGCTCAATCAAAATCAGCAACTCATGGCAGTATTGAATCTTCGTAGTTTCGGGTAAAGCTACTACCAGTGCGCCTCCGGCGGCATCGAGCAGAGGATCGCCTCTGGATTGCCGCCGGAGACAAAGCCGAACTTCGTGCCCCGGTCATAGAGCAGGTTGAACTCGACATAGTGGGCACGCAAGAGCTGCTGTCTCTTTTTCTCTTCTTCACCAAACGCCATCCCGATGCGTCTGTGATAAATTGGGATAATGGCGTCTAAAAACGTCTTACCGATCCCTTCCCATAAAAGGTAGTCCGCCTCAAAGTCAGAGCTATTAAAATGGTCAAAAAAGATGCCGCCAACACCGCGCTCCTTTTTCCAGTGGGGAATATAAAAGTATTCTGCCGCATTTTTGGAAAATTCCAGATAGTGGGAACCTGTCGCTTTTTTGGCCACACCATGAAAATGTTCTGTATCTTCCGGATACGGGTAGCCCATCGGCGTTAGGTCATAGCCGCCGCCAAACAAGTAGCCCTTTTCGGTTTGGATGTAGCGCAGGTTCATGTGGATCGTCGGTGCATGGGGATTGTTCATGTGGGTGATGAGGCTGATCCCTGTTGCAAAAAAGGGGCCTTTTTCTTCACTTAGGGGCAAGCTCTTGCCCCTAATGCCAGACCAGTTAACGGCCGCCTTTTCAAAGTGAACCCCACGCAGCAGTGCGATTTCGCCGCCCCCACTTCCTCCTTGATACTCCCAAGGTTTACGTATAAAGGAGTTTGTATCGAGCGCTTCAAAAGAGGCGATGATCGTTTCTCGGAGCTCTTTTAAGAAAGTTATGATTTTTTTTTGTCTTTCCATGGCATTAGACTAACGCGAATGCAAAAAAAATGCATTCTTATTTTGAAAGGATATACCCAAACAACTTGAAAAGTTGGTTTTTGGCGTCGTCGGGCGGCCACCAAATTTGTTCCCACCTGCATCGCTAAACTTTTTAAGTTTAGCTGCTTCGGCGTCGGCTCCGCCTGACCAATTTTGAGGCGCCTCCTTGCCAAATTCCCAACTTTTCAAGTCATTTGGGTATAGATTTGACATTTTTTGTGTCAAGAGAGCACTATTTTATTTTGAACAGCTACAACCCTTGGAATTAATATGTCAATATCCTCAGCTCCTATAACGGTCTATCAATTTCCAGATGAATTTGTTATACAGCTGTATCTTGATACACATTTTCCTAATGACAATTTGTTGTTCGGGCAGAAAATGAATGAGGTTTTTGCGCGCTATTTTGACAAAAAAC
The DNA here is from genome assembly GCA_013287705.1 of Chlamydiota bacterium. Lineage (GTDB taxonomy): Bacteria > Chlamydiota > Chlamydiia > Chlamydiales > Rhabdochlamydiaceae > JABDDH01. The sequence continues at coordinate 19,980 of JABDDH010000015.1, forward strand.
AAGTTACAGTACCTGTCTTAGAGATAGAAGTAGGCTTGTTTATAGCAGATGGTGATAAGAGGAGTATGACTCTTATCTTTGAGAAGACGTCCGCTTCCGAGCGCAGGACTCTTCGGCAGAACTTAATAAAAAATTTTTCAGAGGTGCTCCAACAGTGTGCACAGCGAGTATAAGACTTGTTTGAACAGGCTTTAACGACTGTGAAAAAAAAACGCATCCTTATTTTAGGCGGAGGTATTTCGGGATTGAGTGCCGCCTATGCGCTTGTTGAAAAGGGAGAGTATGAAGTGACGCTTCTAGAAGCGTCGGATCACATTGGGGGTCTCCTTGGAACACGGCAGCATGGAGAGTTTTTGTTTGAACAGACAGCGCGGACCTATGTCAGGGGACGAAGCGCGTCGCTTCTCAAGTTGATTGGCTCCCTGAATCTAGAAGAGCGATTAATTTTTTCTCAAAAATCTGCGAAAAAGCGTTACCTCTGGACTGGGAAAAAACTGGAACAGATCGACCATCCGCGCTTTTTATTACCTCTTGTGCCAGATCTTATGGCTGAATGGTTTAAAAAGCCAAACGAGACACTCCAGGATGAGACAATTGCAGATTTTACTCTGCGTCGATTTGGCAACAAGGTCTTGGAGCGGCTGATCGATCCGATGGTTCTGGGGATTTACGCAGGAAAGAGTGAGGAGTTATCGATTCAAGCCTGTTTTCCGCGCTTTAAAGAGTGGGAAACAAGATACGGCTCATGTCTGCGTGGCCTCTGGAAGGAGAGGCGCGGGTTCAAAAATTCTTCTCTCTTCTCTTTTCAAGGGGGAGTGCAGGTTTTGATCGATTCTCTACAAGGGGCGCTTAAAAGTCAGATCCAGTTGAACGAACAAGTGCATGCTTTACATGTGACGCAAAAAGGTGTGACCGTAGAGACTCAAGAGAGAGTTTTTCATGCAGACTACCTCATTTCAGCCCTTCCAACGGACGTCATTGGCAGACTCTTTTCTCCACTTGATCCTTCAATTAGTCAACGCCTCTTATCTATAGCCACACAATCTGTCACCCTTGTCCATTTAGGGTACAAGAGCCTCTCTGTGCCAGTAGAAGGGTTTGGGTACCTTGTCCCCAGTTCCCTCCAAGAAAATCTACTGGGCACTCTCTTTGACTCGTCGATCTTCCCGCAGCAGAACTTAAAACCAGACCAAAGACGTCTGACACTCATCCTGCGTCACGGCACAGTTGCACAGGCAACGGATGCACTTTATCGCCACTTGAAGATCACAGAGCTACCCGACTGCACAGTGACAGCTTCTTATCAGATCCCTCAGTATCATCTCGGGCACCTCGACCGTATTCTCGCTCTGCGTCAAGAGTTATCCGAAAAATTTCCACAGATCCATCTTTTAGGCAACTACCTAGAGGGGGTCTCTGTCAACGACTGCGTGGCAGGCGCTTTTAACCTTACCGAAAAATTAAATCTGGAAGCAGAGCACAACTTTCTTTAGTGCTTCTAGAAACTGGTTTAATTGTTCTGAGGTGTGTTGTAAACAGAGTGAGACTTTTAAGGTTTTCATGGTTTTCAGTTCTGTGTAGATTCCTGAGGCGTGGAGCCTTTTCCAGTATAATGTTGCCTCTTCTTCTGTTTCGAAGTGGATCAAAATGCGGAAGGCTTGACAACTTGTCGTAAAGCCCATCTCTTGGAGCTGATGGTTGAGAAAGTGAACCTTCTGATGTAGCTCTGCGCGCTCTCCGTCCATTGTGGGAATCAGATCAAGAGCTGCATCGATGATGCCAAGGGAGGCTGGGGGAATTCCCGATTCAGGAGAGTAGGGAAAGGATTTTATGATTTGTTCTAGGAGAAGATGCGAGGTAGCCACATAACCGCCGGGGGTCCCGCAAATAGAGAAAGAGCCGAGGATCAGGGTGACAGAATCTAGATGCGCCGCAAGCCCCATTCCCCGTTTCCCATATAGACCAAAGGCGTGCCTGTCATCGATGAATAAAGAGCCGTTCGTTTTATAGAGTGTCTTTGGGTCACAGAGGTAGCCACTTGTTTCAGAGAGCAGTGAGTGGATTGTATGTGTGACGTTACTTCCTAAAAAGGCGTGAACTGCTTGTTCTGCATATAAGATAGAAGAGAAGAGGAGAACGGACTCTTTGCCCAAAAGATCTTTAAGCTTTCTCTTAACAAGACTTTCACAAGAGAGCTCTCCTTCTGGTAACAGGAGGGAGCTGTTACTTGTGCCGTACTGTAAAATAAAACGGATCGCATTTTTTTTAAGGTCGGGATGGTTTGAGAGCCCGAGAGGATCGCTTGAGCAAAAATTGAGAAAACAGTGGCCATTGGCTAAAAAGAAGGGACCGTCAAGAGGGGTGATTGTTTCCATAAGAGTCCCATTTTTTTGTAAAAAAGAGTTGTCATTACGGTACTGCAAAGGAGAGCTTTTCAGCTAGTAAAAAACTCTAGAGCTCCTCCTTTTTTTTTCTGAGGTTTTTGAAGTAACAGATCCTCTTCTCCATCTCTCTTTCAAAGCCGCGCAAGTGTGGTTTGTAAAAATAGATCCTTTCCATCTCTTCTGGGAAATAGTTTTGTCCAGAGAATCCATCAGGAGTGTCGTGGTCATACTGATAGCCGGATCCATACCCCATTTCACGCATCAGCTGAGTCGGGGCGTTGACAATGGTCTTTGGGGGAGCCGCATGGGAGCTTTTTTCGGCTATGCTCTTTGCGAGATTAAAGGCTTTATAGAGGGCGTTACTTTTGGGAGCAAGGGCAAGATAAATGACCGCCTGTGCAAGGGCGAGCTCCCCCTCTGGGGATCCGAGAACTTGGTAGGCTTTTAGAGCGTTCAAGGTAACAGTGAGCGCTTCGGGGTCGGCAAGGCCCACATCCTCTGAAGCAACACGAATGAGCCTACGACAGATAAATTGTGGATCCTCTCCACCTTTGAGCATCCTCATGAGCCAGTAGAGAGAGGCGTCAGGGTCTGAGCCGCGGACTGATTTGTGTAGGGCCGAGATGAGTTGATAATGGCCATCATCGGATTTGTCATAGAGTGCAGATCGTTTGTGGCACAGATGTAGTAGCCTCTCAAGATCAATCTTCTCTTGAGGAGGTAGTGGCTCTAGATTTTCGAGCATATTGATCAGATGGCGTCCATCACCTTGAGCCATCTCAATCAGATTTGTGCGCGCCTCTTCTGTGATATTGAGAGGGTGGATCTTTTTTTCAAAACGGAGAATTAAAGAAGAGAGAGCCTCTTTGTTTAAACTCGCAAGTGTCAAGACGCGCAACCTGGATAGCAGGGCATTGTTAAGAGCAAAGGAGGGATTTTCTGTTGTGGCGCCGATCAGAATCAGAGTCCCGTCTTCGAGAAAGGGGAGGAAGGCGTCTTGTTGCGCTTTGTTAAAGCGATGAATTTCATCGACAAAGACGATCGGTTGGCGATGTAAAAGAGGTTGATTTTTCTGATCTAGAAGCAGTTTTTTTAAATCGGCAATGCCATGAAATGTAGCGCTGTAGCAGAAATACGGCAAGTTAAAGGCTTTTGCGTAGAGACGAGCAATGGTAGTTTTACCAGATCCAGGGGGGCCACACAGGAGTAGGGAGAGAGGTTTTTTTCCATGGATTGCGTGCGCAATGAGCCCTTCTTTTCCTAAAAGATGCTCTTGACCATAGACCTCTTCCAGAGAATCAGGGCGAAGTTGTTCCGCAAGAGGGATGATCATATTTCATGTTTGCTATTTTTAAACCAGCTCGGTTTGCGCATCTGATAGATCAGAAGGGGAATCGCGCACATGAGTAAGAGACCAATTGCGAGAAAGAGCTCATAAAAAAGAACATTTTCAATATGGAACTCTTCTGGGGGGATAAATCCGATTCCGATAGCAAAGAGCGAAGCTAGGATCCCAAGAGAGGCTACGACCCAAATTCCCTTGTGAGGTACCGGGATGCGGTAGGCACGTGGAACATGTGGTTTTGTGTAGCGCAAGCGAATGCTCGCAATAAACATCAGGATGTACATGATTAAATACGATTGAGAGCTCAGGACGGTTAAGATCCAGTAAGAGCTGTTCACTGATGGCATGTAGAGAAAGACGCACGAGGTGACTGTCATAATAATTGCTTGGAAGAGGAGGAGGTTGGTCGGTGTCCCGTGGCGATTCGTCTTTTGAAATAGAGGGGGCAAATTACCGTGTATCGATGTTGCGTAGAGCCCTTTAACAGGTCCTACGATCCAGGAATTGACCTCGGCTGCAGCTCCTATAACAAGAAGAACGGCGATAGGAGGCAAGATCCAGTTGAGATGATAGGCGTTAAAAAAGATGTGAAAAGCCTCCATGAGTCCGGAGATGAGGGTAATTTCATTTTTGGGGATAACGATACCAATAGCTAAAGATCCGAGCATAAAGAGAAAGAAGGTCACAAGGGCTGCCAGGATAATGGACCTGGGATAATTTTTTTGTGGATTTTTTACGTTTCCGGCATAGGCGGCTGAGACCTCAAGGCCTGCAAAAGCAAGAAAAAGACCGCTTAAAAAGACGAGCTGATTCGTATTGGAGATGTCAGGTAAGAGGGCATCTACTGTAAAACTCATTTGGGAAGGATTCCCGATGAGGATCCAGATCAGACCAAGCCCGATGATTAAAATACCAGGCGCAATTGTACCGGCAATCACACCAATGCTGCTAACCCAGCTAGAGGTCTTAATTCCCAGGTAGTTGAGTAGCGTCATCCCCCAAAAGCCAACAAGAACGATTGTTAAGATATACTCCTTATTATCAATAAGAGTTGGATCGATGACATAGGCAAGCGTTGTCCCGATAAAGGACATGATCGCTGGATACCAGGCGATGTTATGGACCCATTGCATCCAGATAGCAAAGAACCCCCAGCGATCTCCGAGAGCTTCTTTTACCCAAATGTAGATTCCCCCAGATTTTGGCCAGCCAGTTGCAAGTTCTGCAGAGACAAGTGCGCACGGTAAGAGAAAGACAAGTGCAACGATAAAAAAGTAGCTAATCGCACTGAGTCCATAGGAGGCGACAAGAGGAAGCTGTCTTAAGCTCGCCATCATGGAGATGTTGAGAAGAACCAGAATCGAGACAGAGAGGATGCGGCGTGGCGATCGTTCCATATTCGGAACTCTATCATAATATTCTGGTTTTGAGCTATCTATTTTTTTTAATTGCAAATTAAATAAAAACGAAATAAATTAAAGACAGGGGATAGGATAATCCTTATTACTTAATAACAAGGAGCGGAACAATGAGTCAACGAGAAGAATCTTTCGGTATGCCAAAAAAAGGCGCGCAAAAAAGTCAAAAATTTGAGCAAGCAAGACAGCAGCAGCAACAGAAGATGAAAATGGAACAGATGAAACAGCAGCAAAAACAGAAGCAAGGTTTTGATGCTAATGAAAAAATCAGACAAGAGAAAGGTGGTTGCGGTTCATGTGAGCCAGGAAAGCAACACGGTGCTCAACATCAACAACAGAATAAACAGCAGAACCAAAACCAGAATAAACAGCGCTAAGATTGGACTTTTGCGAATAGGACCGAGTTCTTCTCGGTCCTGTTTCTAATTTTCCATCTCCGATTCTGTTGACATGAGCATCTCTGGATGGTCTTGAATCCATTCCATGATCGGCTCTTCACCGAGTATTGGTCGTCCGTTAACAACCAGACAGGGGACCCGTAATTCATTTCCCAAAACAGCTCTGAGATCAGCTTTTGCTTGAGGCTGCTCTTTGAGATTTGTCATTGGAATTGTTTTGCCTATTTTTTCTAGATACGCAATTACGCGCACGGAATGTGGACAGGTTGGCGTGTAATAGAGCATCACATTGGACGAAGAAGTTGTCTCTTCAGCTTTTAGAGTTACAGCTGCGCTCATAAACAGTAACAGTGCTAGTAATAATTTCATAATCCTCCTTTCAGTATATACCTAAACAAATTGAAAAGTTGGTTTTTGGCGTCGTCGGACAGCCACCAAATTTGTCCCCACCTGCATCGCTAAACTGATTTCAGTCCTCACTTCGAAGGTCCACAGGACCTTCTCGTGTATCCGCAGCCTTGCCAAATTTCCAACTTTTCAAGTCATTTGGGTATAATTTGCAGCCTACAAAGTTTGCTCTTTTCAGAAAAGTAGAAATTTTTTAAAATTCCCTTTTTTGGAGGCTTCCCCATGTTAAAATATATTTTTTCTTTTTCCCTGATCCTCACAACCCTATTTGGAGTAGAACCGATGAAAATAAGTGAACCGAAGAGCCCGATGCATTTTGAACAGGCAAAGAAGTATCAAGCCGTGATCCAGACGAGTAAGGGGAAAATTGTTTGCGATCTCTATCCTAATAAAGCTCCTTTAACTGTGACAAACTTTGTTCAGCTTGCCCAAGCAGGGTTCTACAATGGGCTTCTCTTTCACCGTGTTGTGCCGCAATTTGTTGTTCAAGGAGGGGATCCAGATGGAACAGGGAGTGGAGGCCCCGGCTATACGATTCCAGCAGAAATTGGACTGCCTCATTTAAAAGGCGCCTTAGCAACAGCCCGCCTCTCTGATCAAGTCAATCCTCAGAAACGTTCGAGTGGCTCGCAATTTTATATTACACTCGAGAAAATTCCTTACTTAGATGGACAATATACGGTATTTGGCCAGACTGTTTCTGGTATGGATGTTGTTTCAAAAATGGTTCAGGGAGATAAGATTGAAAAGATAGAAATCTTGATTACACCTCAATAATTGGTCTAAATTACCTTGTTAGTAGGATTAATTTTTTTAAGAAAAATTTTTTTTTACAAACTTTTTCAACCTCTAAAAAAACGGCTCAGAATATGTTCTGAGCCGTTTTTTTTAAACCTACTTCTTAATCGATAATTGTTGTAAATAATTTTTTTTGTTATTTTAAATTCAGAATGTTGTATATTTAGAAATGTAGGGAGTGAACTAAGAGATTAAGGGTCCAGTGAAGGTTCTTTAAATAAACCACCCCTCGCCCAAAACAAGGAGCTATTATATGGCAAAAGCAAAAGCAAAAAAAACAGTTAGAAAAGCTGTTAAAGCTGTTAAGAAACCAGTTAAAAAAGCCGCTAAAAAAACAACTGTACGTAGAAAAAAAACTACAGCTCGTCGTTAAGCGCTCAAAAACCTTGCGCCTCGTGGCGTAATGCTTTTGATGTTTCAATAGAATCGAACAAGTCAAAAGGCTTGTTCGATTTTTTTTGTCCTGTTAATATACCCTGATGAAAAAGATTATTATTGTTGGGGGAGGTGCTGCCGGTTTTTTTGCAGCCATTACCGCAGCCCGTCTAAATTTGAATGTCCAGATAACGATTGTAGAGAGAAACCGCGCCCTTCTCTCTAAAGTGCGCATTTCGGGTGGGGGAAGGTGCAATGTCACCCACTCATGCTTTGAACCAAAACAGCTGATGACGCGCTATCCACGTGGTAACAGGGCACTTCTTGGGCCTTTTTATCGTTTTGGTCCAGCTGATACAATAAACTGGTTTAAAGAGGCGGGTGTCGAGCTAAAGACCGAGGCGGATGGACGGATGTTTCCTGTAACCAATCGCTCAGAGACGATTATCGACCTTTTTTTGCAGGAGACAA
>JABDDH010000016.1 GCA_013287705.1 Chlamydiota bacterium
AGGAGTACTTTTTGCCTTACAGAGGCGTATCCCATCGATCATCGAAGCGTGGATCTCTAAGTCGTAAAGAAACGTAACCTCTTCTGTTCCAAGTGCTGTCAATAGGCCTAAATTGGCCATATAGCCACTTGTATAGATCAAAGCAGTCTCAGCTTTATGAAACGTGGCAAGCTCCTCTTCCACAGTTTCATAAACACAAGAGTTACCTGTTAATAATCTAGAGCCGGTTGAACCAGAAGATCCTTTTATAGACTCCTCTTCTCTTGCAAAGCCACAATAATCATTGGAAGTAAAGTCAATCAGTGACCCACCCATAATCAGACGTCGCAAGAGCCCTTGAGCCCGCCTTTTCTCCAACTTCTCTTCTAACAACTTCATGGGACGGCCTTAAAAGCCGGAAGAGGTGTCAGGCCAAGTAAGCGCAACATCTCATGATCTGCATCAAACCCAAATGTGGGCGACGTGAGTAACTTTTCTCCTGAGTGGATGGAGTTTGCGCCAGCCAAAAAACAGAGCGCTTGCTCCTCAAGAGATCTTCCATCTCGCCCAGCAGAGAGGCGGATCATCGTCTGTGGCATAATAATGCGCGCTGTCGCAATCATCCTGACAAGGTCCCAGATGGGAACAGGCTTCTGCTCTTCTAACGGTGTTCCTTTAGTCGCAATCAATGTATTGATGGGTACTGATCCCGGGTGGGCTTTGCGCGAGGCAAGAACATGCAGAAGAGCGACTCTGTCTTCAATGCTCTCCCCCATCCCAATAATCCCCCCGCAGCAGACGCTAATCCCCGCCTCTTCAACAGCGTCGAGTGTTTTCAACCGATCTTCATAGGTGCGCGTTGTAATAATCGAAGGATAATATTCTTTTGATGTATCCAAATTGTGGTTGTAAGCATAAAGCCCAGCCTCTTTGAGGCGAGAAGCTTGTGAGGGAGTGATCATGCCAAGCGTGCAACAGACTTCCACTCCTAGTGCTTTTGCTCGGGCGATACCTCGCAAGATACGCTCAAACTGAGGCCCTTCCCGCACGCCGCGCCAAGCAGCTCCAAGACAGATCCGCGTCGCTCCATTTTTAACAGATTGCTCGGCAAAGGAAACAATCTCCTCTTCCTGCATGAGCGCTTGGGGCTCAACACCTGTGTTGTAACGGGCCGACTGAGGACAGTATTTGCAATCTTCGCTGCAGCCACCTGTCTTAATCGACAAGAGAGAACAGATCTGCACCTGATCTGCTTGAGGATTCTGTCGATGTACAGATGCTGCTCGGTAAATGAGCGCAAGTAGAGGCATGTCGTGAATGGATCGAATCTCTTCTCGTGTCCAGTTATGTCTACAGTCCATGTGATAACTCCAATTTTTCATGTAGTATAATAGGAGAAGAAATATTTTATCCAGTCAACTTTTATTTCTATTTTTAGCATTGACTTTTTTTATTTCTTAACATCATAATATACTGAATTAAAAAAGGGATTTTATGTCACTACAACCAGTTGCTCAACAAGAATTTATAGAAAAAACTTTACATGCAATTTCTCAAATAAATGACAACATCCGCGACCTTGAACAGCGGATCCGACACATCTATGATCGCAGAGAAATGCTTGTAAGACTGTGTGAAGCACGTGATACCACTATGGGTACAATCTATACAACTTATCCACAAAGCAAAGTTGAGAGTATGATTGAAGTAATTAAGGTAAGCCATGAACTAGCTATGCAAACAATAGGTGTCCCACAGCTCTACGATATAATACTAATTGAACTTCCCTTGCTGAAAGCTGATTTAAAGAGTAAAAAAGACGAAAAGACAATACTTTTCAAAAGCTTAAACGAACAATATATGAGCTAAAAACAAACTTTTTTAAGTTATTTGAATATACAATTAAAAAAATCACACACAAATAAAATGGGAATTATTATGTCAATGCCAAAAGTCAGCAACCAAGAATTTTCAGCAAGAGCATCATATACAATTTTTAAAATACAAAACAAGATCGAAAAAATTGAAGAGCAGATTGAAAGTCTTGACTGCCTGAGAAAAACCCTTGCTCAAGTCTGCCAGCAGCGTGATGCAGAATGTGCTCAGATCTGGGCCACCTACGGACATGTAGACCCAGACCAAGCAAGAGCTCTAGGTGCCGATGTAAGCAAGATTTTTAGAAGCAACCTAAAACAGCTCGGCTGCCCGGAACTCTATAACAAACTAGAAAAAGATCTTCCTAAATTAGAAACTGCTTTAAAGCTTAAAAAAGAAAAAGTCGCAACTCTTTTGGCAGTATTAAACCAATAGAAGAACCTATCCCTTAATGAGCACATAGCTCATTAAGGGATAGGTTCAAAGATCATTCTTTTTGGAATGGGTGTTCTGCTCGAAAATTTTCACAAGCTTTTCGAGCCCATTCTAAACCAAAAACAGCTTGCAAATGTGCCATCTGGGCCTCCTCATAAAAGCGCCTTTCTACTTTGCAGTAGTCCCCAGAGCCATCTGATAAAATAGGAACCCTCCCATAGTTCTCAGGATGGCTTACTGCTTCAGCTCGCTGCTGCTCAAAAATTTTATTAAAAAGAACTGGAATCGCACGTTGCGCTTCTATCGCTACCGCTTCTGTCTCTGCCTCTTTTTCTATAGCTGCTTTAAGACAAGCTTCCAACCGTTGTCTCTCAGCACATATCGGATCAAACCCTTTAACCGCCATAAAGCCTCCATTTGTGAAAAACAAATCTATTCTTTATGCAATTTTAACACAAATAATTTTTAACTCACCTTACGCAAAAGATCCGCTCCTTCGTCTGCATCTTTTGCGTAAGGTGAGTTTTTAAATAGGCTATGAACCTATCTCACTATTCGCACACAACTGATTTTTGAAGAGTTTTTTCACAGGTTGCGGATCCATTTTTCAGGACATACTTGAGTAAGTAGACCTGAAAAATGGATTCGAAAGATGTGGAAAAAGGCTCAAAAAGCACGTTGTCCGAATAGTGAGATAGGTTCATTCATGCTCGATTTGCTGCAGAAGTTCGATGAGTTCTTTCCGATCAAATCCTTTCACCTGATCTTGGTCGTCAAAGCCAATAACTCCCTCAAGAAGCCCTTTTTTCCGTTCAATCAGACGATGGATCTGCTCTTCAATTGTATCTTTAGTCACCATCTTAAAGACTTGGACACCCCGACTTTGACCCATACGATGCACACGGTCTGTCGCCTGGTTCTCCTTTGCTGGATTCCACCATCTGTCATAATGAATCACAACAGATGCCGCAACAAGTTCAATCCCAACACCTGCCGCCTGAAGTGAAGCAACAAAGACCTCGCACTTGGGATCTTGCCGAAATTTCTCTAATTCTACTCCACGTTTACGCGTTGAACCTCGAATCGACGCGTAATCAATTCCCTGCTCTTTGAGGTAGAGCTCAATAATTGTTAACATGTCCAGATACTGCGAAAAGACAACAAGTTTCTGGCCACTTTCACGTGTCTGTTCCAGGAGCTGAACAAAATAGTCCCACTTGCCCGACTTGTGTTTTTTATATTCTGTAAGTTTTTTGTTTAAAAGAGACGGGTGGTCACAGATCTGTTTGAGCGTTGAGAGCATGGAAAAAATATGGATATAAGGAACCGGTTTTTTCTCATCTTCCAATTGGAGAAGCAGTGTCTGCTTGGAGAGCTGATAGGTCTGTTTATAAAGATCCCTCTGCTCTTCAGAGAGAAGGCAATAAGCAATCTCCTCTGTCTTTTCTGGCAACTCGAGCAGTACTTCCGCTTTTTTACGCCGCAACAAAAAGGGACGAATCAGCCGAGAAAGGAGCGCTTTTTTTTCCATATCATGCTGCTTTTCAATGGGATTAACAAAGAACTCTTTAAATTGAGCCTCATGAGGAAGGTAAGAAGGAATAATCACGTCAAAGAGCGCTTTGAGCTCTAAAAGTCGATTTTCTATAGGCGTTCCCGTTAGTCCAAGTCGCATCTTGGCATCGACAAGTTTCAGGGCATGATGGGTTTGAGAGTGGCTATTTTTAGCAATTTGCGTCTCATCAAAGACGGCAAGTTCAAAGTGGATCTCTGAAAGCGCCTCTTTCTCACTCCGCAAAGTCCCATACGAGGTCAATAAGAGATCATATTCGACCTCAAAATGCTCCAAGGTCCTCTGGATCCCATAAAAGACAAGAATCCGCGCTGTTGGTAAAAAGCGCTTAAGCTGCTCTTCCCAATGGAAAATAACAGATGTCGGGCAAACAACGAGAAATTTATGGAAGGGAGTAGCAAGAAGCGTTGCAATCAGAGCCATTGCTTGATGCGTCTTCCCAAGACCCATCTCATCACACAATAGAGCGGAAAGGCCATTTGTATAGAGAAAAAAAAGCCAACGCAATCCCGTCTCTTGATACGGACGTAAGGTGCTTTTAAGCAATGATAAATCAATCACATCATCGCTTGATAAATTGCGAAATGCGGCTAAGATCTCCCGGCTCTCTAAATCCTCTAGTGAGCTTCCTTGTGGCTCTATAATCTGTTCAGAGACATTCAGCCTCATCCACTCAAGGCCTGTTAACCGGATCAAGCCTTTGCTTGTGAACCGTTTTTTGGGCAAACTTTTAAACCAGCTAAATCTAGGCTGATTGAGGAAAAAAAAGCCACCTTCTGTAAACAAATAGGGTCTCTTCTCATTTACCCCCTTCCAGACCTCTTCGATAGCAACTGAGCCGATCTCTGTTCGATAGCTTAGATCTAGAAAAAAACCGCCTCCTTTTTCATCTTTCATCACCCGATGCACGACAAGCGTACACGCCTTTGGCTGTGTTAGACGAGGATCTAAAAAAAGAATATAGGAACGGAGCGTCTCAAGCTCAAATCCAATAAAATAAGGCTGATGCAAGGGTTCAACCAGATTTTTTTTATGGTATCTCTCCGGAAGACGCATCTCATGAGGGATCTCTGAAAAACCCTCATGCGGGACATACGTATAATCGCCAATGATCTGAACCTCAACATGCTGATCTGCTTCCTTAAAAAAGTAGAGCGGAGAAATGACAATCTTGCCTTCTTCATCGAGCCGCACATCCAGTCCTGAGCGCAGTAAGGCTTGAGTCCGACTAAAAAAGCCTTGAATCGGCTCTAGTTCATCCTTATGTTTGTGTATGAATCGGGAGACCTCGTGCGGCGGAATGCGCATACCAGATTTTAGAAAAAGACCCGTTCTTCCAGCCCCCTTTGCATAAAAGCCGCGATCTTTAATATAGATCCACTCACCACAGTCAATGTATTCCTCTATCGCATCTGACATTTCAAAGCGGGCTTGAAATTTAAGTCCCGATGGATCCATCTGAAACGTGAGCTTTGAACCAATTGTCGAAACATGGGTGGCAAAGCCGTCGTAGTTATGCAAAAAATGGCGATGGCGATTTACAAAATCAGAGATCAAAGGACGCGCAATCACCCGTTCAATCCCCTCAAAAAGAAGATTTTCAAGCAAATAAAAGCCTCGATCTTGACAGTAGACCCAAGATCCAAAATAGCTTGAGAATGGCTGTTGTAAATCCAGCGGTTCAAAAAGGTAACATTGGATATGCAAACTCTCTTCAGCATCAAAAAAAAGGCGGTAGTTTGCACGCATACTACCTTGATGGATCTTTGTTCCCACTAAATACTGCGCAATCAATTGACTATGACTCTGGAGAACAATACCTATTTTCTCCTCTGGAATGATTTCGTTCTGAAAAATGGGGTCTAACCGCGCGGGATAAAAACCAGTCCCCGGATAATAGAGGAAGTCTCCAACGGGGATCCCCGTTCCTATTTTAATCTCCTCTTGTTTAGGAAGAGGAGAAAATTCAATCTGAAATAGCCGCAACTCTTGATCATAGACGATCTTTTGCAACGCATGCTCGCCAAATTCAAAAACAAGGAGCGGCGCCTTAACTGTCTTTAAAGTTGGCACCAACTGCTGCCAATTCACTTCTGCGATATAAATGTGTGCTTCTATCTTAGAAAAGAGAAGAGATGCCCTTTTCGGAACTTTTCCCTTAACTTCTTCTTCAAAGCGGATCTGATACGCTTTCCCCTCTTCCTGCTCTAAGAACCAGTATTTAGCAAGATCTGACCAGAAAGAGAGCTCGTAGAGCAATTGATGACTTGCTCTTCCCTGTTTCCACAAGAGCAATTCTTCTGGCGGAAGATTGGAAAATTTAAGCGATGTCTCTTCTGTGGCTACCTGCTGTGTCGTTAAAATCTCTTCCAATTCACTTGCCCCTCGAGGCGTTAAGGCGCGAATAGAAAAAAGCTCTTTACCAGTCTCTGATGTCGCGACAAATGCGTCACCTTTTTTTTTGAGAGCGGCTCGATCATAGCCGTGACGACGACTTGCCATCTGGCACAGGGCATTCCACAAAGAGCCGCGAAAGCGCACGTGAAGAGGTTCTGAATGGCCATTAAAAATTGCCCGATAAGCAAATAAGAGATGCGGACATGAGCCGCTCTCCTCACTACCCGTACAGGTACAGAAGCTGTCTGTCATAGCCCCTTGATCATCCATCTGTAAAAAAGGCCAAAATGAGCTCTTTACAGCTGGATCTTTAACCTCGATCTGATAGGTCCCTCCAGAAAAATGGAGCTGTTTGACACGGAAATTCTCCCGCAGAATAGGGGCAGCACCATCCTGCGGATTCATAACTTCCTCTTATCAAAAAGCATCACAAGGGCAAATCTTTATATGAAGTGACGATTTTATCGATAAGCCCAAATTCTTGTGCCTCCTTAGCACTCATCCAGGTATCGCGATCCATCGCTTTCTCGATCTGAGCGCGCGGCTTACCCGTTGCATGAACATAAAGTTCGACAAGGGCATCCCAAGTTTTAAGCATCTCTTTTGCTTGAATATCGAGATCAGTCGCCTGGCCTTGAATCACACCACTAATTCGTGGCTGGTGAATCATGATGCGCGAATTGGGGGTGACAAACCGGCGCTGTGGAGCGGCACACAAACTCAAGACAGAACCCATAGAAGCTGCAAGCCCGGAGACAAGTGTGAAGACAGGCGAAGAGATCATTTTCACCTGATCCCAAATCGCAAAGCCAGAGTCGATCGATCCGCCTGGAGAATTGATGACAAAAAGAATCGGCTTACCCGGTTCAATCAGCTCTAAATACCAGAGTTGTCGAATAATTTTTTGCGCGCTCTTACCGTCAACCCCATCAGATAAAAAAATGCGACGGCTTTTTAATAAAACAGCATCGATTCGATCATCAACAGCTGTGCCCTTCTTCTCGCACGGCCCAACCTCTGGTTCATCTTCTTCTTCGTCTAGTCTGATCATTATAAACTCCTATTAAAACCTACCGAACGCGCGCGCCGATAACAGTGCAAAAATGGCTTTTTGAATCACGTTCGATGCAAAGGCTGAGTATCCCGATTGTTGCTATTTTTTTCAACTAGCAAGAGAAGAAGTCTATTACGCCCTACTAGGCAGTGTCCTAAAAGATTGGGCTATATGGCTGCGTCAAAGCCGCTCAAATTGCGTAGCCTAGCGGTCGAAGATTTTAGCGAGCTTTCACGCTCGCCCAGATAGCCCAATCTTTTAGAAACACTGCCTAATACATACTGTAAATTAAGTAGGAGGGGGTTTTCACCCCCGTCCTCTCACATCACCGTACGTACGGAACCGTATACGGCGGTTCATGATCACTATGACCTAGCTCGTACTATGTCTGCCATAGGCATGTATCCCATCGATTCAGCATTTTGTATACGGCTTTCTTCAGATTCCACCTCACGATGGACACCCTTGCCTTCTCTAACGGTTCTAGGGACTTTCACCCTCTAGTTTAACGACATGCCGGTCGCACTCGCTCCTTGCCTTATGGCAATAGTCGCTTGCTCCAGACAAAAAATTTGTGCCGCCTCCTTGTCAAATATGCAATTATTTTCCGCAAATGGTATTACTTATGGTGAAGAGATAGTCACATTATATGGTGGTGAAGGAATGCCATTTGCTACAACTTCAAGGATGCTATTACCTGTCTCAATATTACTCGGAACTGTGAAATTTGTATGTACGGGCACTCCCATTGCTGCTACTGCCATACTGCTATGACCTGAAGTGAGACAGTAGAATACATGGTTAGTTCTTCCGTTTGTAATGCGAACAAGTGGGTAGTTTGTTGCAGATTGATAATCACTGCCGAACATTGCACCTTGTGACATTCCATTAAACAAAACTCCGGTTATAGGATAAGTTGTGCCTGGGGTAAGTTGCGTTTGTAAAGCAGTAATGTGTGGCTGCCATTCTTCAGATATTCCTATTGGTACATACACAAAGATTGATTGTGTACCGGTTGTGACCAATACTTCGCCATTGGGTAATAGGAGCATGTTAATATTAGCTGATGTAGTATATGGACTTATGGGCATGTCTTGTTGTCGTACGAAGTTGATTCCATCATATTCGAATATATAAACTGGTGGAGCTGAATATCCACTCGGACTTACAGGAGAGGCTGCAATCAATATATTACCGTTTGGCAAAAGAGCTGCAGTTCCTTTAGATTGTCCTAGTTGTTGACCGTCAACTATAGGAAGAGATGGACCGGCAGTCCAAGTATTTGTAAGATAATTATAAAAAGCAGTATTTCCACTTGCGCCAATAGCGAAAACATTACCATTAGCCAGAAGTATTGCTGCTCCTGTTTTACCTGCTAGATTGCTAAGTGAGGTTCCTGTTGTTCCTGTTTGAGTCCATCCTCCACTAACATAATTAAAATATTCTGCAGTCGTAGGAGGTAATCCATTAACTAGACCACAATCGATTGTCAGGACATAGCCATTTGGAAGTAACGTCCACCCTTCTTCACTATTGTTATCGAGTTTTCCTTGTGTATGGGCTGCGGTCCATGTTTTTGTTGACGCATTAAATAATGCTGCTTGTGTATTACTTGGGGATGCAACCATAAGTGTTCCATTTGGTAGAACAACACTTTGTGCATTACCAATCTGTGATGGAAAAAATGAGGGAGCAGTAAGAGGAGACCAGTGATGTATTGCAACAGTATAATAAACTCCTTGATTGGTCCACACAGGCGCACCAGGTCCATTATATTTTCCCCCTATAAAAACAACATCACCACTTGGCAAGACTGCTCCGGCATGTAAATGAGGAGCATATAAATATTCATTTCCATTCAGTAATTGAAGAGACTGACCTAGACTCCACGTGCCATTGATATAGCCTCCAAAAGCGTCTGGAGTGAGCATCCATATATTCCCGGTAGCACCACCGATTATGCCCTCGCATAACACATTGCCATTAGTGAGGAGAAGTGGTGCGCACATCCCCTCGGCAATATTGGATGGGATTGTTATTGGTATCCAATATCCCGCATTGCAATTGTTTCCATATAATAGACCAGTGAATGTACAAATAGATACAACACACCTAGACGTAATGTATTGAAAATGATCCCAAAGTCGCATAAGGCCTCCTAATGTTTAAAAAAATAAAAAACCAATTTAGCTTGATTTTGTCATAAAGATGATTTTTATGAAAAATTTTTTTTGTAAAAAATAGCGATTCGTGAAAAACTGACCATGAATGGTTCAAAAAAAACATATAAGCTCGACTTTGCAACTGTTCGGGTCTGAAGGCCTCGAGATATTTGTTCTTGGCGTTGTTTATTTTCTAAGGAAGGGGTTAAAAAAACCTTCCTTAGAAAATAAATCAGCTGAGTTTGGCCTATGGCCAAACGGCCAAGAGAAAATAGATGAGGCAGGCCCGAAAAGTTGCAAAGTCGAAATAAGGAGATCAATATGCATCTTTGGAAATATTCTCAATGTATTGCGTCAATTTGCGTATATACAGGACTTGTTATATTTGGAAGCACATGTGAGGCCGGTACATGGACTACGCTAACGAATAACTCTAATGTAATCGATGGTCTGCAAGCACAGCTTCTTTTAACTGACGGAACGGTACTATGCGAAGGAATGCAGGGCAGCGTCTCTACAGGAAGGATGTGGAAACTAACTCCGGATATTTCTGGAAGTTATGTTAATGGCACGTGGAGTCAAGCAGGATCGCTTCCTATGATTAATGGCGTTCAGTATGCCCCTTTTGCACATGCAGAAGCAGTTCTGGCAAATGGTCGTGTAATCTATGTAGGAGGAGAATACAATGGGACCGGTGCGCCGGTCTGGACCAATATGGGAGCTTGGTATGATCCTGTATTAGATGTATGGACCCCTCTTGCTCCTCCTCCGTTTTTTCCAAGTCGGATTGGTGATACCCAATGCATTGTTTTACCGAACGGAACATTCATGGTTGCATCTCCCCTTAATAAACAAGCAGCATTACTCGACCCCAACACATTGGTATGGACTCAAGCCAATGTGGAAGGAAAGCTCAATAACAATGATGAAGAAGGGTGGACATTACTTCCAAATAATAATTTTCTTACAGTGGATTGTTGGGATATTACAACCCCTGGAAAACCAACTCCTGCTACTGCAGAGGTTTATAATTCTGTTACGGGAGGATGGACTCAAACGGGAACGACAGGAGCTACACTTAGCAATACCAAAGGTGAAACAGGGGTAGCAGTACTTATGGCTAATGGCATTGTTTTTGCAACTGGTGCAAATGGAAACACTGCTACTTATAATTATCAAACGAATACCTGGACAACTGGTCCTTCCTTTCCCATTATCAATGGATTACAGATGGGCCAAGCCGATGGATCGGGGGCTCTTTTGCCAAATGGTAATGTATTTTTGATTGCAAGTCCCGCCGGAACTTCAACTACAAAAATAGGGGCTTACGCATTCGAATATGATGGGACTAATCTCATTCAACAGTCAGACATTCCTGATGGTGCAATTGCTCTTGCAGCAAATTTTAACATGCTTGTGTTGCCGACCGGTGAAATTCTTGTTACTAGAGGCTCTGGAGAAGTATATACATACGTTTCGGATAACAACACATACCAACCTCAATGGCAACCACAAATTACTTATGTTGCAGCACAGCTCACTCGGGGTAGTACCTATCGCATTAATGGTACATTATTTAATGGAATGTCACAGGGGGCGATGTTCGGTGATGATTTTCAAGGTGCAACAAATTATCCACTCGTTCGAATTACAAATATAGCGACTCAACATGTATTTTATTGTCGCACTCAAGGTCACAGTAGTATGGCGGTGGCAGCAGTAGGCGTCCCCGTATATACTTTTTTTAAAGTTCCGAACAATATAGAAATAGGTGCTAGCATCCTTGAGGTCGTAGCAAATGGAATTCCTTCACCGGCAGTTAACGTTATTGTTAACGCTTCTTAAAAATTAGGGAGGCTGAAAAAGCCAAAAAAGTGAAAAAAGCCTTCCCATTTTTTTTGGAAGTTATAGGCTTGTACCATTTGCGGAAAATAATTGCATGTTTAACAACAAAGCGAATTTCGAAAGAAGTCTAATTATAAAATCGGTGAGCTCTAGAAGAGCTCACCGCATTACGCCCTACTGATTGACTACTTGGTCACTGCTCTCGAAATTAAGCCCTTCAATAATTTTAAACAGAACGGCATCGGCGCTTTTTTCTTCATTCCATATTGTCGTTAATAGATCGACAACTTGAGCATCTAGATGCAAGTGTCTTGCAAGTCCAATTAATGTGCGATAAGAGGCCATCTCATAATGTTTGATTTTGAGAATAGAACAAATAATTGCTGCATCAAGTGTTCCTGGGCTCTCTCTCTTTTCATCTTCAGACTCACGCAACAAGCCTCTCATGGTTTCAGATACTTTACCCTCAGCATGGATGTGTAAAAGGGAAAAAACTTTATCCAGTCTCTTCACCTGTGTATCTGTCTCTTTCTGATGCTTATGCAAAAACTGCTTTAACTCTGCGGAAGAGGCTTGGTGTGCCCAGCCTGAAATACAGCGATGCATTTCGCGCTCAGCATCAAAAGCTTCTTCTAATTCTTCTATAAATAATTGATATAAACCGTGATTCTTCATAACTCCCCTCAATTGATTAGGAAACCCTCTTTCCTTTATACTTATCTAAAAATATTTTTTAAATCAATAAAATTCTATGACAATAACAATAAAGAAACAGATTCCACATGGGCAGTTTGTGGGAACATGTCATAGGGCTGAATCAAAGAGAGATTATAGCCGAATTTACCAAGATAGGCGATATCTCGAGCAAGGGTCGCTGGATCACACGAAATATAGATCAGTTTTTGTGGTAAAAGTCGTCCAATACCATCAAGAAAGGCTGTTTCACAGCCAGATCTGGGTGGATTTAAGAGAACAAGATCAATATTGGAAAGGGTCTCTATGAAGGTCTCAGCCGTCTGCGCAACAAACCGAGTATTTTCGATCCCATTGCAGAGAGCATTAGCCTGTGCATCTTCAATTGCCTCAGGAACTGATTCGACGCCAATCACCTGTTTTGCGCTTTGGGCAAAAAAAAGAGAGAGGGTCCCAACGCCACAATAGGCATCTAAGACAGTCTCTTCTCCTGATAGCGCAGCATATTCAATGGCTTTTGCATAAACAATCTCTGCTTGGGCAGGATTAATCTGGAAAAACGAGGCAGGTGAAATGGTAAAGGTCAAGTGAGAGAGTCTCTCTTGGATCGACCCCGATCCACACAATACCGTATACTCTTTACCCAAAATGAGATTGTCTCTCCCCTCTTGCTTATTATGGACAACTCCCTTTATGGCGCTATGCGCTCCCATAATCGTCTGTGCAAGCTCGAGTAACGCTTTATTCGGCGCTTGATTTGTCACAAAAATCAATAAAACTTCCTCTCGTTTAAGGGCTGTTCGAATCAAAACGTGGCGCAGCTGACCTGTTCCCGTCTCTGGATCATAGGGGGCAATCAAGGAGGCCAGAAGCTGCTTGCGAACCTCTTTATAGACACTCTCTCCAAGCGGGGAATGAATGAGGCAACCTTCGAGTTCAACTAAGTGGTGAGAGCCTTTAGCATAGAGGCCAAGCGCGGTACCCGTTTGGGTTTTGCGCACAGGAAGCTGAATCTTATTCCGGTAGGAGAGAGTCTCTGGAGATGGCAAACAAGGAGGGACCTCAACATTCTGAATTTTACCAATGCGAACAAGGGCATCACTTACTCGTTTTCTCTTCATTTCCAATTGCTTAGGGTAAGACAGGTGCATCAGCTGACAGCCGCCACACTTGCCAAAAAGAGGACATGGAGGATCTACACGATCATCTGATGCAGTAATAATCCTGAATAGACGCGCCTTTGCATACCGCTTATGACATTCTGTAAGCTTTACCTGAACGACCTCTCCTGGGAGGGCCCCGTCAATAAAAAGAGTATACCCATTGTAATGACCGACACCCTCGCCAGAGCTGCCAAAGCCATCGATTGTACACGAAATAAGCTGTCCGACTTGAGGAGGATGCATATTTCCTAACATAACTTAATCTACTTAATCGTGTCAACTTGTATAAAAAACACTAAAATTATTTTTAACGCCAATTAAAACTAATTGACTCCCTCTGGGAAAATTTTCCTATTTTTTAAATTCATCTAATTTGTTATGTGTCAAAAAAGTTGCACAGTCGAGTTTATATAGGAATGTATGATCCACGCTATCAAACGCTCAGCAAAAATTATCCACCATGGCTACTACAATTACCTCCTTATCTCACTTGCACTCCTATTTTTAATGCGCCCCTACAACGTCTCAGTGGGTTATAACGCTCTCTGGAAGCTCTTATTTACCTTTGCAATTGTCTCGGCCACTTTTAACTGTAAATTAAAAAAAACTGCCAAATGGACGTCTGTCATCTTAGCCATCCCAACACTCCTCTTCAGCTGGTCAGAGCTCATTGTCCCCTCTGAATGGTTATTTGCTACAAGCGTCATCTGTATCATTTTATTTCTCATCGCCACCGTCTCCTTTATTCTCTCAGATGTTTTATTGTATGCCAAAGTGACAACAGAGACTCTTCGTGGTGTTGTCTGCGTCTATTTTCTGATCGCTTTTTTATTTGCCTACTCCTACTACCTAATTGAATATTTTAGCCCAGGCTCTTTCCACCTGATCTATCGCGACGCCTCATTTGTCACCTATAGTCGTGATCTATCCGAGATGATGTACTTTAGTTTTGTAACCCTATTGACAATCGGATTTGGAGACGTTACTCCTATCCTTAATATAGCTCAAAGCGCTGTTGTCCTAGAAGGAATTGTAGGAGAATTTTATGTGGCAATACTTGTAGCTAGAATCGTTGCCGTCTATTCAAGAGTTTCTGTTCTACACAAGGCGCATAAAAGAAAAAGCTAAAAAAATTAATGAACCTATCCCTTAATGAGCACAGGCTCATTAAGGGATAGGTTCATGCCAGCCGCGTTCTGAGTAAAACTCTTTTTGAGCGACAGCTTTTAGGACGTCAATGTTATAATCAATGATATTCTCTGGGAGCTTGGTGACGGAAAAAAAAGAGAGTGCCTCGCACTTTTCAGGTTCCTGATTTCTCAGTTCTCCTTCCCAAGCGCGGCACTTAAAAAAAATATCGATGTTATACCGATTTGTCTGCCGATGCATCACATGAACCACCTGCAGATTCTCTTCTCTGATGTAAATACCAATCTCCTCTTCTGCTTCTCGAATGATGGCAGCGGTCGCTGACTCCCCATCTTCCACATGGCCGGCAATCAAACTCCAAAAACCATCGCAGTAGCCTGTATTCTTTCTCAGATTAAGAAGAATTTCATCATCTTTTTTCAAAATGAGATACGCATTGACACTCGCACCTTTACGGAAGGTCTTTTCTGCAGAATCTATAAGCTGACTTGTCATCGATACCCTTGCAAAAAGAAGAGACATGATGCTACGATTCAAGATTACACACAAGTCATATTAGAAAATTTTATGCGTTTTGTTTCACTAAAAAGAGCTCTGATCCCCCGCGGCGTGAAAAAAGCCGAATTTCGCCTGGATCTATTTGAACGCATTGACTTAGAAAAGATCCGTACCGTTCTCGAAAACAAAGAGACAGAGTTACTCCTCACCCTGCGCTCAAAGAAGATGGATTGTGAATATGAAGAGAAAATCCTCGAGTTGCTCCAATTAAAGCCCCACTTTCTCGATCTAGATGCCAAAGCGCCCCCCGCTTTTATTAGAAAGGTTTTAAAGGAGTATCCAGAAACAAAACTCATTCTCTCCCTGCACACACAAGAGCCGATCAATCTGATCGATGCTTATAAAAACCTGTCTCAGTACAATGCATCTTTCTATAAAATTGCTTTTTTTCCAAAAACTGCAACAGAAGCACTGCGTGCACTTCTTGTGGCCAAAAGCTGTCCCAAGCTTCACGTGATCTGTATGGGGGAAACGATGCAATTTGCTCGAATTCTCTCTCCTGGCTTGCAGTATGTAGCAGAAAATAAAGAGAAAAGAACAGCAGAGGGACAGCTGACGCTTGAGGAGATGGAGCTCTATCTTCCTGTTAATGAGAAGACCAATGTCTATGCACTCATTGGTAATCCTGTAGATAAAAGTCAAGGCCACCTCTTTCACAACAGAGCTTTTAAAGCAAAAGGGATCAATGCTCTCTATCTAAAAATTGGCTTAACGCAAGAGGAACTGCCCACCTTTTTTCCTCTTGCACGAGCGCTCGGGTTCAAAGGCTTTAGCGTGACGATGCCACTCAAAGAGGCAGTTTTACCCTTTGTCACAAATTTTGACCCAGATGCTAAAAAAATCAAAGCTCTAAATACACTACTCCTTTCTGAGACAGAGATTTACGGAACAAACACCGACGCTGAAGCTCTTGTTGTGCCGATTAAAAAACGCCTCTCTCTGTATGGAAAACGCGTTATCCTTTTGGGGGCCGGCGGCGGTGCACATGCGGCAGCATATACTCTCACAGAGTCTGGCGCCACACTCTTAATTCTGAATCGGAGACTTGAAAAAGCACAAAAGCTTGCGGAGCTTTATGGCGCACGCTATGGCACCCTTTCTGACATGGAAGATTCTGACGTTTTAATTAATTGCACCCCAAGCCTACAGCCTGTAGATCTGACAACAATCTCTTCCTCAACGCTTGTTATGGACATGAATTACAGATCAAAAAAAACTCCCTTTTTAGTAGAAGCAGAAAAGCGCGGCGCCTCTATTATTTCAGGAGAAGAGATGTTTCAGATCCAAGCAGAATTACAACAGAGACTCTTTTGCCATGCGTTATAATATTTCCCCATCACAGCTCTCTGGAACTACCCGTATCCCCTCCTCCAAGTCACACACGCTCCGCGCGATTCTCTGTGGGGCCTTAGCAAACGGCACTTCTAGAATCGAGCAGTACCTACACTCTCCAGACACGGAAGCCATGATCTTTGCCACACGGCAGCTTGGTGCAGAAATTAAACAAAATGAAAAAAGTCTTGAAATTTCAGGAGTAGCTGGAAAAGTGCGGGCGCCAGAAAAACCGATTGAGTGTGGCAACTCAGGACAAGTTCTGCGCTTTATCGGTGCCGTCTCTGGGTTGATCCAAGGAACGACGATTTTAACAGGGGACGCGTCGATTCGAACTTTAAGACCCGTCACACCCCTACTTGAAGGCTTAACTCACCTGGGCGCTAAAGCCTTTTCTCTTTTAGGCAACGGTTATGCACCGATTACGGTGCAAGGCCCTTTTACCAAAGATATTGCCTACCTAGACGGAAAAGATTCGCAGCCCGTCTCCGGGCTTCTCATCGCCTCTGCCTTTGCGCCCCACCCTATCCAGATTCATGTGACAGATCCGGGAGAAGAGGGCTGGATTGAGTTAACGCTCGACTGGTTAAAGCGTTTAGACGTTGTCTATGAGCGGCGTGGCTACACCTGGTATAAGGTAGAGGGGGGGGCTACAATTAACAGCTTTAACTACTCTGTCCCTGGCGACTGGAGCTCTGCTGCTTTCCCTATTGGAGCAGCGCTTATCACCGGGTCTGAGGTGACAATCGAAAATCTCGACATAACCGATAGTCAGAGCGATAAAGTCATTCTCTCGATCTTAGAGCGTATGGGAGCTAAATTTTCTTATGATTCATCTTATAAAAAACTCCACGTCCTAAAAAGTCCGTCTCTACAAGGCTTAGATGTTGATCTGAATCAGTGTATCGACGCTCTTCCCTTACTCGCAGTTCTTGGATGCTATGCCAAAACCCAAACAAAGCTCTATAATGGATCTATTGCGCGCAAAAAAGAGAGTGACCGAATTACAAGCATCGCCCAAGAACTCTCCAAAATGGGAGCAAGAATTGAAGAATTACCAGATGGGTTAATCATCCAACCCCAAACGCTCCATGGCGCTCATCTCACATCCCATGACGACCATCGCATTGCCCTTGCCCTCTCTGTGGCAGCTCTTGGCGCCACAACAAAAAGCTCTTTAGACAATGTGAGCTGCATTGCTAAGAGCTACCCTAACTTTAGACAAGCATTTCACAACCTTGGAGCTTTAATCGATGAGTAATACATTTGGGACCCTCTTTCGCATCACCACGTTTGGTGAGTCTCATGGCCCCTATATTGGTGTTGTCATCGACGGCTGCCCTCCCAACTTCTCATTAAACGAGGCTGAGCTAAATGAAGCGCTTGCCAAGCGGCGTCCAGGAACTACTCCCTACACATCACCGCGTCAAGAGAGCGATACAGCAGAAATTGTTTCAGGTCTCTTTGAAGGTAAAACAACAGGCATGCCGCTGACGATCTTAATCAAAAACCGCGATGCACTCCCCAATCAGTACGACAATCTTAAAAACCTCTATCGCCCAGGTCATGCCAACTACACTTACCTCAAAAAGTATGGGATCTTTGACTATCGTGGCGGCGGTAGAGCCTCTGGCCGAGAGACTGCAGCGCGTGTGGCGGCAAGCGTTGTCGCCAAAAAAATCGTTGCAGAGCACGGCATTACCTGCATCGCCTACATAACACAGGTTGGGACAATCCACGCGAAAGTCAATCCAACACTTAACCTAGATCAGCTCGAACAATTGCGCCAGAAAAGTCCCATTCACTGCCCAGATCTTGAAACGAGCCAAAAGATGCAAGAACTGATCTTGCAACTACAACTCGAGGGTGATTCCATCGGCGCTGTCGTCACCTGCCGTGCGACACTCCCCGCAGGTCTTGGCGAGCCAATTTTCGGTAAACTCGAGGCGCACCTTGCCTCTGCGATGCTCTCGATCCCAGCTACTAAAGGCTTTGAAATTGGAGAGGGATTTTTAGCTGCAACGATGCGGGGATCTGAACACAACGACCCGTTTTATTCTGACACAGACAAAAATCCGCATCTCGCGTCAAATCACGCAGGCGGAACACTTGCCGGCATCTCTACAGGTGAACCTCTTGTTTTTCGCACAGCCTTTAAACCAGCCTCAAGCATTAAAAAAAGACAAGAGAGTGTGACACTGCAAGGCGAAAAAACCTTTGTCGAACTGCAAGAGGGGGCACGCCACGATCCGTGCGTGGCCATTCGCGCAGTCGCTGTTGTTGAGGCGATGACACTGCTTGTACTTGCAGATCTTGTCCTTCTACAGAACCGTTATGCGGCAGAGCCAAGAGTTGAACCGATTCTCTCTTAATTTACTTTTTTGCTTTTGCGTTTAGAAGACTTGACCTTACTTGTAAAAACTATCGGAGCAATCTCTTTACCCTTTTCATAGTCCATCCAGCCATTCGCTAAAGTTTCAGGAGAAAATCTGAGCTGTAGGATGTGAAAAACATATACACAAATAAACTCAAAAGCTGGACTTTGCCTACGTCGGGCAGCCACTCATTTTGTGCCCGCCTGTATCGCTAAACTTTTTAAGTTTAGCTGCTTCGGCGCCGGCTTCGCCTGGCGCAAACTGAGGGCGCCTCCTTGGCTAAGTCCAGCTTTTGAGTTTATTTGTGTATATGCGCCAACAACCGTTATTAATAATATCAAAAAATCCATAAAACACCACCATTTTCATGTATTTACAATAAAATAACCAATTAATCAGAGACAATTTATAAAAAATAAAAACCAAACTTCATGGATCAAAAGCAGAGCCTTCTTCAACACGGAAATAAAATTTCTAAATAAACAGAAACTTTGTTGTCTCAAAATAGATATACTGGCATGAGGAAATTATGAAGTATGTCTATTTAATAATGCTTTTATTTTTAACAGGCTGTCTTGTTCCTTCAAAAGGAGAATTGTATCAAGAGATGATCGCAGTTCCATCTCTTGATACTAGCTACGATTTGGCGGTTGTTAGTGGAACAGGCTCTATTGGGACGTGGCCTAAAGCTGCCTGGTGGGAGGAGTTTGAGTCGCCGCAACTCACCTCTCTGATTGAGGAGGCGCTTGCCAAAAGCCCTTCGCTTGAAGCGCTCCAGCGACATGTCGAGGTTTTGCGTCAAGAGGCGGTCCAGGCGCGTGCGCGCTGTTTTCCACTCCTATTTTTTGACTTCAATAATAGCTGGCTTTACTTAAGCAAAAATGGGCTCTACCGTGCGTTAAACCCATCCGTTCCCTTAGCCGGCAATCTTATAGATTTAACTCTTTCATTTTTTTATGAGGTGGACTTTTGGGGTAAAAACCGCAATTTATTTCGCGCAGCTGTTGGAAGAGTCAAAGCAGAAGAAGCGGAACTTACTCAGCAGCGTTTGAGTGTCGCTGCAGCTGTAGCTCAAGGCTACTATGCTTTTGTGACAACAAAAAAGCGCAAGCTCTTGTATGAGATGCTCTGTGAGGTAGAACAAGAGGCGCTAATACTAAAAAGTCGTTTGAACCTCTCTGGAATCAGCTCGCAATTCGACCCTCTTTTTCAAGAGGAGCTCCTCTATGAGGCACGTCAAGTTGTCTCTGAGCTGCAGAAGGATCTAGAGACACAAAGCCATCTGATCAATTTTTTAATGGGTCAAGGGCCTGATCGCCAGATCATGGAAGATGAGGAACTTTTTTTGCCAAAGCGCCTTGAGTTGCCAGAAAACATTCAACTTGATCTGATCGCGCGTCGTCCCGATCTGATGGCACAAACCTTTCGCCTCGAAGCGTATGCCAAAGAAATTGGCGCCGCAAAGGCCGACTTTTATCCCAATATTAACTTAGGCTCATTTCTTGGATTCGAGAGTTTTGCCTATAACACGCTTTTGACACAGGCGAGTAAACAAGGAGGACTCAATCCGGCGCTCCACCTGCCCATTTATACAGCCGGCTCTATTCGTGCTGGGGTAAAAGCAAAAAGGGCCCAATTTGATCAGGCACTTTTCGAATATAATGATCTGATTTTAAAGAGCGTGCAAGAAATTGCCGACCTGTTGAGCCTTGGAAGATCCGTTGATGCAGAATATGGAGCACAACAAGTCATTGTAGCCACAGCTCAAAAGCGTCATGAGTTAAGCACTGTGCTCTACACATCAGGTCTTGGCGCTCTGTTAGAGACGCTTGCCTTTCGAAAAGAGGTCTTAGAGAAGCAAATCAAGGAGATCGAGCTTCTTTTTGGCAAATATCTTGTTGCCATTAAACTGATTAAAGCGCTTGGTGGGGGTTATCATGAACCCTGAAGAGACCTCTTCCAGACAAGCGCGTTACTTTGCCTTTCTCTACTGTATAGGAGCAGGCTTCATCTTACTTGTCTGCTTTTTATACTGGTTTGTAGTCTATGCGGGCAAGGCCTACACAGATGATGCTTATGTTACCGGCAACCAGGTTTATATCACTCCGCTGCATGACGGTTTTATCGAAGCTATTTTAACGGATGACACCTACTTAGTAAAAGAGTCTGACTCTTTAGTTCAACTCGACACAACAGACGGGATTATTGCGCTCCAACGCGCAGAACAAAGAATCAGAGAAGAGGTCAGGCGCGTATGTGAACTCTTCCATCAGCTCTTTGTCTATAAAGCAGAGCTACAAGCGGCACAAGCCGAATGGATCCGCGCTATTGAAGACTTTGAGCATCGATACGAAGCTCTTCCCTCCGGAGCAATTTCTCTTGAAGACTACCAGCACGCAGTGGCAGAGCTGCGTAGTAGATATTTTGATGTGCGTGCAAAGGAGGGGCTTTATCGTAAGACCCAATCCCTTGTGCAAGGCACTTCGATTCGACGCCATCCCTTTGTCTTAGCCGCCATTGACACCTGGCGCGATGCGAGTCTTTTTTTAGAGCGCTGCAATCTTAAAGCGCCAGTAGAGGGAATTGTTGCGCAACGATCAGCTCAAGTAGGGATGTTTGCCCATGCGGGGGATAAGCTAATGAGCGTTGTGCCACTCGATCAGATGTGGATCAATGCCAACTTTAAAGAGACAAAACTCAAACAGATGCGTATTGGCCAACGTGTTGAGCTCCATGTGGATTTGTATGGTAGAGGCCTTGTTTACCATGGCAGGGTAGCAGGCCTTCCGGCTGTTGCCGGTAATGCCGTTTCACTCCTACCACCACAGAATCTCTCGGGAAACTGGATTAAAATTGTACAGAGACTTCCTGTACGCATTGAACTCAACCCCGAAGAGCTACAACGCCACCCCTTACGCCTTGGCCTCTCTACAGAAGTCTTTGTCTATCTAAACGATTCTGGAACTCTTGTACCAACAAATGAGAACGGATCCCCCCACTATACAACACCGATCTTTGAGACTGAAGAACGCGGTGAAGAGCCTGTCATTGATGCTGTTGTCGACGAGAACCTCGACCCCTCTCTTGCGATGTGGCGTGATGAAATCCTTCCTTTTCAGATGCTTGAAGAGGTGACAGTTTCTGAGACTATAAACAGAATTCTGGCACAAGATAATGGAACCTAAAGCGACCCCTGTCCTCTACTGCGCGCTTTTTATAACTCTTTTTATCATCAGCTCAAGCTTTAGCGCGCCGATGATGGCTGGCCCCTATATTATCGGAGTCCTTGGCGGAAGTAACGATTGGGCCATCTATTTGCTTGGCTTTTTTGGTATTGGCAGCGCTATCGGTATTCCGCTCGGCAAACCGATTGCTGCACGCATTGGCGTTCGACAAACGCTAACTCTTTTCTTATCACTCTTTACAATCGCCACCTTCCTTGCGGGAATGAGTTCTAATTACCCTGAGTTTCTTCTCTGTAGATTTTTACAAGGACTCTTTGGGGGCCCGATTCTTCCTCTTTTATCCTATCTTTTCTTTATGCTGCCCGAAGAAAAAATGAGATCGAAACTCATCTCAATTTTTGTTAATATCCTTATTTCTGCGCCACTCATCGGAGGCTGTTTTAATGGCGTTACTGCCTATCTGAGCTCTTGGCGCTACGGCTTTTTCGGGACAGTACCCTGGATTATTATGCTCATAATTTTTTTGCCAAAGCAGCTAAAGAGATTTTCTCTCCCCTTAAAAAAAGAACCCTTTGATACTGTCGGCTTCATAGCATTCGCCTTAGGACTTTCCTCGCTTGGCTTTGCACTCATTACTGGCCAGACCCTTGACTGGTACAGATCCCCTCTTTTTGTCTCTACGTTTCTCATTGGAATCTTTTTTTTGCCTTTCTTTATCTTATGGAGCCTCCGGGTTCCTTGTCCACTTCTGGATCTGCGCGCTTTTTTTTCCCCTACTTTTTCACTCGGCATTTTTTTCGTTTTTTTTCTAATGACGCTCTATTTTGCCACAGTCACCCTGTTGCCGCTTTGGCTCAACTTATATGTTTCATACACCCCGCTCTGGATCGGGCTCCTCCTTCTAGGAATGGGAGTCGCCGCGTTCATTCCTCCGATCCTTGTCCTTAAAAAATGGATTCGCATTGAGCCATATGATGCGCTACTCTTCGGCATTTTTTTTATCGGCATCACATGCTTCTACACAACGATCTTCAATGTCGATATTAACTTTGACAGAATTGTTGCTTCACGCTTTCTAGCAGGAGTGGGTCTTGCTTGTTTTCTTCCAGCTATTTTTGAACTATGTCTCATTCAATTTCCCAAAGAGCGTTCCATTGATCTCATTGCCATCATTCAGGTCGTACGCAGTGGACCTGCGGCTATTGGGACCTGTCTTATCCACACCTTATGGCAAAGACGCGATGTCTTTTTCCATGCCAGGCTTGGTGAAGGCCTATCCACAGGATCTATTCCAACAGAGACCTTTTTTGACAAAGCGCGTTTATATGAACCCACCTCCGATCCGTATGCCTTACTGAACTTTTTTCTAGAGCGGCAGTCGCGCGCCCTATCCCTTAACGATGTTTTTTGGCTTATGGGCTGGATCTGCGTTGCTCTTTTTTGTCTGATGCTCCCTATTCGTCTCTACTCTTGGTATACCAATAAAAGTAAAAGTTGAGTCTTTTGTTTTGATTCTTAATTTGAGAGAGCGCTAGACTCCTCGCTTTGTTTTTCTGCACAGAGAAGTCTTATGTCTACACGCACAAACGCAGACCTCGAGAGATTGAAAAGAGACAATTTTCATTACAACTATCGGGCTCCTACGCTTCCTCTTGGTGAACTGACCTTGAAACTGAGCCAAGTAGAGCGTGCACTGCAGGGGTTCCACCTTCAAACAACCAGAACTTCTGATATTTTTCGTACTGCGCAAAGCAGCTTTGAAAGAGCATTAAGTGGCTCCCCCTCTTCAAGTGCATTGCAGCTGGCACTAACAGGACTTGAGGTCGCAAGCATTGATCTTCCGTACACAGGCGTCTCCTCTCTTGTAAACGGGCTGAAACAGGCAAAAGCCCAACCGGGTCTCCGCAATTCTGTTTTTACTAAATGGGGCGCTAAAATCGGCGGCTCTTCATCCCATAATCCTGTGGAACATTTCAAACCTGTGACACAAAAAGAGGCGGGCCGCTTTGTCCGCGAGTTCGGGATCAATACTGTTCATGGAGTTGCTAAAAATCTCGAGATATTAGGAGATATTGCCGCAGCTCCCTTTAAGCTCTGGTACGATATTGTTTTAAAAGATGATATAGAATTATTAAAAACGTTTTGTAAGATCTCTCCAGAGGCACAGAAAAGAGTTGCTGAAGCAAAAAGTAGTATTGGTTCTACAGCCACAAGCGTTGACACTACCCTTTCAGAGACAATACCTGGCTACTCATGGGCAAAAGAGAAGACAAAATCAGGCGTCGCCACGCTCGAAGAGTGGCACCGCGGATTCAACGCTTCAGTAGACAAGCTTGCAGATGAGTACCATCGCGACTACGACATCCCAAAGGAGACAACGCTCCAACTTAAAACTGATGTTCCAGAAACAGTGATTGGACTTGGACTTTTTCTCTTGCCAAGCCTATGCAAGCGAGGGGTAAAGCTCTCCTCGAATACAAGTCTACAGAACCATTTTCACGCTTCAAAGGTCACATTTCCTGCAGGAGAGGCAGGTGTTGGAGAAGCGATGTTTCGGATGCATGCAGCCCCACAAGGAGAAGCTCTTATTTTTGCAAGCTTGAGCGCTGAAGGAGCAACCGCACAAGAATCTCTGCGGGGCGCCGTTGGGATTTTAGAGCGTGAGCTACACTATGTCTACAGTAAATTCCCAGAAATCGGCAAGATGAAACTCTCCATGTCCATTGCAGAAGACGGTTCCCAATTCGTCTTACGCATGCACAAACCTTCGCTTCCCATCCACGAAGTAAGGGGCGTGGCTCCCCTTGCCTTGCCCGAAAAAATTCCAGCGCATTTTTTACCTGAAACTTCGACCGCGCTTGAAAAAAGTATCGCAACCTCTAGGGCCGTACCACAGGCTACTCCAGAATGGCTTCTCTTTGTCACAAACGGTGTGGGGAAGCGTCAGATCGGACGCGGTCCCGTACCACCTATTGGTCGAGTCGCCGTCTCAGGAGTTCTTGTAGGCTCAGGAGGAGAAATTTTTCAACCAAGAGCCTCTACCCCTATAAGCAGTGCGACGCCTAAACAACCGACACTTGTGCCAGAAACGCCCGTTGAGCTTGCTCTAGAACAATACGGAGCACTTGGAATCGAAGGAATGCGCTTTCGGGCACCTCACGAACCAGTCCAAGGAGTAACCCTAGTTGAACTTACCGAAAAAGTAGCACAAGCGCCACTCCATTCTGCAGAGCGCCAAGTGGCTCTCATGGAGCTAAGAATGATTTTAAGAGATATTATTGGGCCCTCTTTGGCGCAGCTACACAACAGACAACCCTTCCATTACTTGCCGCAAACAGCTGCTTCCATTCAAGCAGATGTTGCCCAGTTTCGGCAGGTGACAGCTGGTATTGATTCCTCTCTTCTTGACCTCTCTACCGAAGAGCTCTTAAGCCGCTTTAATCCCGAATATCTTAAACGCGCAGAGAGACGGTTTCAAGAGGCAGACAACGTCGCTTCCCTACAGCTCGGCAATGCAAATCCAGAGCAGATCCGTTATGTGGATGGACACGTGATCCTTGAAGACCCACGTCCCCTTGCAGCTTCCATCGGGCCAAACGGACAGCCTCTAGTGACTCGATCAAAAGACCTCGCGCAGTATCGCATTGCCTGTGCCAAAATGGCTCATCGTCTTTTAGACAGCGTGGAAAGAAGGATCTTGGACCTAGAACTTGTGCGCGGCTATAGCGAAACGTTTACAGGGGAATTTATTCCAGAAGCTGACGAGTTTTATATGGTGCAAAGACCCTATGCACTTCTTGATGCCAGAAGCTCAAGCGCACCTCCAACCCGACCTACCGCTCCCGCAACACCCGTTGAACCACCACGTATGGTAGAAACTTCAGCTACAACTTCAAGCTCTTGGCGTCAAGAGACATATCGCATGATGGATCCAGACATTCCTCATGAACACGGAACAGGACTTGCCCTTTTTTCCTATGCTATGCGCGAAGATGGAACGATGGGCTGTTTTATAGACTACGTCCTTGCAATTCAGAACTCTTCACTCGAGCGTTTCCCTGCAACACCTACTCTATCGACTCTATTTGCAACTCTTCAAGCACTTGGTAGATCAAATGGAGCAAAAAAAATTCTCATCCAGTTTTTTCCGGCAAACAAGCGCTTAGAAAGCGGGGTTCGTCGCTACATGAAACATGTTGGAGAGGAAAAATTCTTCTTTTCCTGGCTCACCAAAGAAGAGAGAAGAAACTACTACACCTATGCAACAGAACCTCTGGAGATGTTAGAGCTTCCCTGCCCAGTTTTTGAGCTCCCAATGAAACGAGAAGGACTACTCAATTCACTCGGTCCACAAACTACAGCAACAACCGCGGCAGCTGTTGGGGCTACCGTCGTAGCTTTATCTGGCTGTTCAGATGAATGGACGCCTGAATTTCACGAAGAGGCTAGAGTAGAGCTTATGGAGGCAGAGCGCGCTTTTTTAACTGAGCACAATTTAAAACCACTTAAAAAGTTTGTGGAGACTTATTTTTATGGAGAAGGCGAGCGTGCAAATTTTGTCCGTTCAGACTTTAGCCCTAGATTGTACGCACGCCGTACGACGAGAGTCGTATCAGAAGAACTGAAGTTGAAGACTGTTATTGTAGATCTGCCCGGACATTGGCCTCACCCCACACCTTGGGAGAATAGTCGTCCCTATTTTCAGTATCCTACTGAGGTAAAGCTACTTGTCGGAAATAAAGTGCCAGCTTATGCTGTAACCGTGACGGAATCGGAGCTAAAGCGTATTTTACAGAGGGGTCAAACAAGTGAGCCGCTTGTTTTTGAGACACGTCTTTCTCAAGAGAATCGAGATAAAATTACCCTTTATATCGATCAGCATTTTGATTTTAGCTCTTTGCCACTCAATGTCTCTAGTATTGGAGAAAGGGCGACTATTTCAGCTCTATTTGCCCCAGGAACCGATCTCTCTTCCGAAATGATCGTAGGCGTGGGAGTGCCAGAAGAGTGGACAGAAAGAGGAGAACTCGGTCTCAAAGAACGCCTTCCTTTATTACGGAATATCTCTGTTGGAAAGAACGCACTTTGGGATGAAGCCTTGGCTGTACGCGAAGAGAAACTTTTTGGTTCTACAGTACCTGTGATCTGGTTTAAG
>JABDDH010000017.1 GCA_013287705.1 Chlamydiota bacterium
TGCATTACAATTACGCAACACGTTTGTTTTCAGATTGTTATAATAATAATTTAAAATTTCCAAATTAAGCGATTTAGCGACGTGGTATTTTGATTATTTGTTATTTAATATTTTTTCTACGTCTTTTCTTGTTTTTTCGTAGGAAAAGTATGGGAATATAGAGGCAAGAAATAAAATAAAAGAAAATAGAACCATATAGATTATGTCAATTTTGAATTTTTCAAATAATCCTACGGTAATAATTCCAATTAAAAACCCAGCACTGTCTGCTGACACGATAAGACCAAAACCTTTTCCCTGTTCATGAATCTCCCTTTCTTTTGAGAAAAGGGAGAAGATAGATGGAGTTAAGAATGCGTTACCAAGTGTATAGAAGAAACAGGAGATAGTAAGCCAATGGTTACTATCTCCTTTAAAGAGATTAAATATAAAAAACATCAGCATGAATGATATTGTAATGACATATGCTGTTTTTATTATTTTTTCATCTTGAATTTTTCGGCAAAGACCAAGAATGCTAACACCAACTAGATAACCAATCATCATAACGATCACAGTAACAGTGTATTTTTGTGAATTCAGTAAAAGGAGTAATAGGCTGTATTGTGATGCAGCCCAACAAAGGTATGCTAATAGTCCAAAACATGTTGTAGGGTTTTGTATTTCTTTTAAAAGAGAGTTGATTTCAGAACGAGCAATCTGAACAAAGGTAGGTTTTTCGTCTTGAAATTTCGAGGTGAAGCTTCTATTTTTTCGATCATAATAGGCTTTCCAAACAAATATAATAGAAAAACCAATCACAATTAATGGTAAGACTACATCTTCTAATATCCAAGAGGATTGACTAGCTTCTTTTTCAGCAGCTTTGCTCATAAGAGCTAATACTATATAACCGATAGCATAAGCTGAAGTTGTTAGCCCTAAAAAAAATCGAAGATTCTTTTTTTGCATATCTGCAAGTGCAGACCAGGCGATCGGGACGATATTCCCAAAACACGAGTTGATAAATAGACCTAACCATAAAGCAATGACTGATACCATTCCGACAGACTTTGCAAATGCAAGAAGTAATAGGCTTATAAGGGAACATGCTAAAGCAAAAATCAAACTTTTTTTTCTGTAATAATAATCGGAAAAACCCGCCTGGAGTGGAGCTGTAAACATTTGCAAAATTAGCATGGAGATTGTCAACATGAGTGTGCCAAAATGATTCTGGACCTCAAAAACGCGTATTACAGAATTATTTCCAATGACATCTGCAAAAATTGCAAGAATTAAAATGGGTAAATATTTGTTCACATATTCCCTTAGATTGCACCAACTAGTTCAACAACATTTTTGAACTTTAATGCTCTACGACGAAAGAGATTTTTGCTGTGACTCGGTACTTGGTAATTTTATCGTGTTCGACATGTGCATGAACCCATTTCATGTCGATCTGTTTAATATTACGAACGCTTTTTGCAGCCTCTTTAACACCTGCGTTGAGCGCATCTTCGATGGTTTTCCCTTCACAAACAACTTCGATCACCTTAACTATGGACATAGTTTCCTCCCTTTTTTCTCTCTGTAGAATAGGCGAGATTACTTGTCAATGGAGGAAATAGTTATTTAGGTTTGTTTGGGCGGTGTCGATTCTGGGGGAGTTGTTGGGGGGTGTTTAGCGCGGACAATTTTGAGGGCTTCTTCGTAGGGTTCCTCGAAAAGGTCAACTAATCTTTCCTCTTCACGAGCTGGGAACGTCCGGCTGATTTTACCAGTTGAGGCTTCGATGATAGAGGTTTGTGGAATGGTTTCTATTGCAATTGTGTCGTAATAAAGGATTCCCTTGCCCTCGCAGACAAAAGCAACTCCAGGTTGACGGTTCCCATTTTTTTTATAGAAAGCAAGGTTGATATGGGCCATGTCAGAAGTACAGGGGTAGTTAATTAAATATGGACGAATTCCTTCATGAGTATTCATTAGCTGAATTAGTTTTTCTTTAATCAGGACAAAAGTCTCTCGAGCTTCTTCAATTGTTACGGATTTGTAAACATGGAATCCGACTGAGATGTGACGTACTTTATCTGGCATCGATCCACCAGTAGAATAAGCAATACATCCATACTCCTTTTTTACCTCTTTGGATAAAGTTGCCATAATCTCATTAGCGTGTTTCTCGTAGGACGGCAGTGCAATTTCAGTGTAATATGCTTTTGAAGTGCAGGAGACTAGTGACAGAAGCAGGGTAAATGTTTTAACGATTCTGGCCATTATAGTATCCATAAGTTCTTTTATAGGTTCTAATTTCATCTTGTCTTACTTTGCTATACGTGCCGCCGCAATACGCATGGTCGGCAAGGAAAAAGCTGCGCTCTGACCATTTCGAGCTGCAGGAGACGAATTCTATATTACAGTTTAGGGGAGAATTGTGCGAACGCAAAGTTCCGAGCGCCATCTCAATCAGCCCAGCAGAACCTGTCACAAAGTCTTGTCGTGAATAAAAGTTCCTGGCGTCTTTGGCGTAACTTTTTGGAATTGGGGAGGCAGATCCAAGGGTTATGATGAGCAAGCGGTTTTTGAAAAATTCTTGTAGTTCAGGAGGTTGTCCTTCTATGTTGTAGCGCGTTATTGCGCCACCTTCGCTATGTGCAAAATGTTGCCACAAGGATGGGGTGGCAGCTGGATTGGTTGCGTCGATGGAAAGTAGTCCTTCAGATAGCATCGAAAACAACTGCTTTTCTCGCGCAATGCCGCGCGTCTCTTTTTTTCTCAGCACCTCTTTTGCCACGCGCCAGGCGTCGCTACAGAATCCCTTGCTGATATTATGAACTGCCAGAAAAAATGTTCCGGGAAGTTCGTTAACGGTTTTGTCACACGACTTTTCGAATTCTTTGTGGTTCACGTTCATCCCGTTGGTCATAGTCACGACGCCGATCATCCCGTGCTGGCCGCCAGTCAGTTCGGGCAGGTGCTTGAGTAGGTCGACCTTGCCGGAGGCGTTTTCTTCGGGGCTGTAGACGAGGTTGTGGAAGTGGCCGCAGGAGACGAAGATGTCGATGATGCGCTGATGGTCGACGGCTTGAATGTGGACGAGGTTTTTGGAGAAGAGGGGTAGGTCGGGGATGTTGACGAGGAGCTCATGGGTGAATTCGGGGCAGCGATGTTCATGGCGGGTTTCGGCGATGAAGCCAAAGAGGTCGAGGCGATTGATCGGGTCGTTGCGCACAAAGAGGTAGAGGTTGGCAGAGTCGACGTCGCCGGCAGGGTCGGAGGTGAGCCAGCGGCCAGAGGAGGGGACGTAAAAACGGGTGCCGAAGAAGACGAGGGCGCCTTCGTGGCGTTTGGAGGAAAAACGCCATGGGTTTGCGTGGGGAGTAGGGGAGAGTTCTTGGCCAAAGGCGTTGAGATGGTACTCTTCTGTGATGGTAGAGGTGAGAGGGTCGATAAGAGCGATAATAGAGCCATAGACGTCGTGGAGGGGGACGAAGTAGTCTTGCCCAATTTCAATGGCAACGGCAGCGCCGATGTCGCCGCGGATGGAAGCGCCGAGCACCTTGAGTTCGAGGATCGTGCCGTCAGAAGTTGTGGTTCCAATTTCCAAGGCGTGGTCGTAGAGAAAAAGTTGGGTGGAGTCGTTGCTTGTTTTGGAGACAAGGCGAGAGAAGCCGTCATAGGTGTAGGAGACGGTTGTATGAGGCGTTGTAATAGAGATGAGGCGATCGAGTGCATCGTAGAGGTATTCTGCTTCGTCCCCGTTGCGGGGACGGCCGTCTGGATCGTATGTGATGTGTAGGCCCGGTTTTTCGAGGAGTTGACACTGCTCACCCGTTGTCCAGTCGCTCCGATTCCCCAGAGAGTCAAAGGGGTAATGCTGCTCATTTTCTTGGATCAGCTGTTGCAGGGGGTCGTAGGTATAGAGGGTCTTTCCATAGAATGAGTTGTCGGTATGTCTGATCTGTCCAAGAGCATCAAAGGCAAGAGTTTCTTGAAACCACGGATTGTTTTGAGATGTGGGGCGCCCAAGGAGATCGTACTGTTTTTCAATGAGACCGAGGCCAGAGATCAGCTCTTCTTCGACAGCATGGCCATTGTGATCAAAACGGGTGTAGTTGTGCGCATAGAGATGCTCCCCCTCAGCGGAGATTCTCTGGACAGAGACAAGATGTGGTCCTTCATACTGGTAGGCGATGTGGGAATGGTCGGGAAGTTCGAAGCTCGAGGGGCGCAGCCACGGGTCATAGCTCCAGTTGAGCCCATTTTCGCTTAACAGCTCACCTGATGTGCCGTATCTTCGTGTAATGGAGGTGCCGGCGATAAGGTCTTCTACTGTAACGGGATGGGGGCCACGTTCGTAAGAGTAGCGGTAGTGGACAGAGTTATCAGAACTTTTCAACACCTCTAAGCGATTGAGTGGGTCATAACGGAAATAGAGAGTGATGCCGCTCGGCTTTTCTTGTGCGATGAGGCGCCCCTGAAGATCAAACGTATTGCGTGTTACACCGTTATCGTGCGCAATCACGGTGGGCCGTCCCATCGCATCACGCTCAAAGTGTTGGCTGCGGGTGCGCACGAACATGCCGTCGCTATAGACATAGCTCTTTTTTTCAATGAGATTTCCGGAGAGGTCATACTCAAACGTTTCATAGGCCTCGCGTTTGCCGAGGTTGTCCTGTTTTTCTATGGAAGCGGTGAGCCCTTGCGCATTTTTTTCTTCGATGGTTTGATGGCCAAGCGCATTAATCTGGGTTGAGCGAAACAGAGCATCTTCATAGATCCATCTCGTTACACCACCTTCTGGATCCATTAATTCGATGAGACGGTTTTTGTTGTCGTAGCAGGCCCGGTCAACAGCTACTCCAGCGCTTGTTTGTTTGGTAATGCTGTTAATTTTGCCGTTTGGGCTATAGCTGTATTCGGTAACATTTTCGATGGCACCGTTTGGAAGTTCTGTCTGCTGTTTGACGACTCTTCCTGCGACGTCATACTCTTTAATTTGTGCGTGCAGCCCGTTCTCTTCTTTTTCTACAAAGCCGAGGCTGTTGTACGAATAGTTGACAAAAGAGGAGCCTTTTTCTTCTCGAACTTTTCTACCCGCACCGTCGTAGAAAAAAGAGGTTGTGACACCTTGCATGTCCGTGTGAGAGAGGAGGTGGAATGTGTTGTAGTGCCACACCTCTTCTGCAAGACGGATGCCGCCGGCTTTTTTGTATTTACGGACGATGCGCCCAAAACGGTCATACTCAAAATGGTCAGAGGATTCATCACTGTAGATAGTCCGTGCAAGGAAGCCGTTTTTTGTGTAGGTGTGGCGCTCAGGTGCGCCGTCTGGATAAGTGAGAGTTGTGGCTTTACGAAAGACGTTATATTCAGCGGTTGTTGTCTCGCCAAGAGCCATTGTTGTTTTTCTGATATTGCCAAACGTGTCGTATTCAAACTGGATCGTGGCACCAGATGAGAGGTGAGAGACAAGGCACCTTCCAAAGGCGTCGTACTCCTGTTCAATTTTTGAACCATACGGATCGATATGGCATACTGCTCGGTCTTTTAGATCAAAGACTGTTTCGTCGCGCTCGTGGTTGTCCAGATCCACGCTTCTGATTTTTCTACCGGCCGTGTCATATTCAAAGCGGAGGTGTGGCGCTCCAATTTCGTCAGATTCAACGAGGCGTCCAAACGTGTCGTAAGCATACCGATTTTCTTGGCCAATGGGATTTGTTTGTGAGAGAAGATTTCCAAAGGAGTCGTAACGTGCTGTCGAGCTGTAACAAAACGCTCCATTGCCGTCGTAATAGTCGATCTGTACGGGGAGTTTAGAGGCGCCATAATGGAAGTGTTCTTTGCTTAACAGTTGTAGTTTTCCCGAATTTAGGTAGCTGAGTGCAGACTCCGTGATGAGGCCAGAGGTCTGATCCCGTCTGTACTGCTTGATGAGACGCTGAGAGACCCCTGTTAAATCGAGGAGACTCCTTGTTGTTCCGTCATCGACTATCTCTTCGACAAGCAGCGCGTCGCTGTCGTAACGAAAAAACTCTCGTTTGACAAGCGCTTCTTGAGCATAGGTCCATTTTGCGGTGAGAAGATCGGTTCCAAGGGCGTAATCGTAGAAAATTGTCAGGCCATTTTCTTCGCTCTCAGAAGCTAGAAGATGGTGGCGTGGGTGGTAAGTATAGTGTCTAGAGTAAGACTCCCCAGAGACAACTTTTCCAGTACTGTCCAGGTGCAGAGGCTCTTTTGACCCTGTTAAATTCCCAGAAAATTGTTCCAAGATGACATTGCCGTAGATGTCGTAGTGAAATGTTTTGGAAAGAAGCGGAATGCTTGATCCATCACATAGAGCTTTTGCGCTCAATTGTCTCCCTTCCCAAAAAAAAGCTTGCGAAGAGAAGAGGATGTCACCTTTGTCGTAGTAGTCGATTCTGACAATTTTTTGCGTGTCGTGGTGGTAACGGGTTAGAATCCCTTCAGCATCGCGTACATCGGTGTATGTTTTCGCGTACGAAAAATGGGCAACAGGAACCATTGCTCCGTCAAGACCCACGGGAGCTGACAGACTTTTGACTTTGTCAACAGAGAGCGGCATTTTTTCTGGTTTTTTGGCAAAACGCTGCTCTGCCTTGTGATCTATGGGCTTGTAGTAGGAGACCTCCAGCTGCTCTTTGCCATCAAAGGTAATGGAGCGCATACGCGCCCCAAGCGATTTTCTTCCTGGGGTAAAAAAGCTCTTTTCAGCGGGATGACAGTT
This sequence comes from Chlamydiota bacterium, assembly GCA_013287705.1. Classification (GTDB taxonomy): domain Bacteria; phylum Chlamydiota; class Chlamydiia; order Chlamydiales; family Rhabdochlamydiaceae; genus JABDDH01. Next base: position 6,725 of record JABDDH010000017.1, read on the forward strand.
GCTCTGAACGCAATCCAGATACATACAGTCTTGATGGTTTAAGCTTTTGTAGTGGAGCTCTTTACCATCAGAGCAGGTGACATGAAGATCAAAAGTCCCTTGTTTTTTATTTTTTTTATACTCGAGGTTGATCCACGCAAAGGTCTTTGTGCGCGCCGGATTTTTTGCTTCGATACGCATGAGCCGATCGTCATTATCATAGGAGTAGACGATCTGTTTCCCATCGGGGAACTCCTCGCACATGAGGCGATAAAAGGTTTGGCAGCGGCTGCGATCATCGCGCAGCCTGGAGGGGTTAATGCGGTGGCCTTTGTAAATTCTACGGCGCCCATCAGGGAATTTTAGGGTGGCTTTTCCGTGCGTTGTTTCGATTAGCAGCTCATTGTTGTTCAACGAGGTCCGCGCCCCAATCGCACCCGACATTTTAAAATATTTTTTATCAGGTTTTAGCAACAAAACATTGCCTTTTGAGCTCTCATAGACGTAGCGCATACGCGCCCCATTTGACTCTGCGACGTAGGCGACCTCGAGTGGTTTATTCGGGTGCGAAAAGAGCAGAAGCCGTGTCTCTTCCAGGAGGTGCCAGCCTCCTTCAACGGCCCATCCGCCACCCCGTTTCTCCAAAAAATATTCTCCCCCTTCGGAATGGGGCTTTAAGGCTCCGGAGCTTGAGTAGGTGCGCTGTAACGAAAGAGGAAAGGCGCCTTGAACGGTTGCGTCGTCAAACGAGAGATTCAACTGGCCAGAGATGACATTGACATGATGGAAAAGGGCAGGATCTCCCTGATCAATAAAGAGCTCATCGAGGTTTGCTAAAAGCTGCTGCGGAATGGTAAAGAGCAGAAGAAAAAAATAGCGCATAGTTCTTAAAAAACTACGCCAAGAAAAAATTTATTTTCAACTGGTTTTTTACGCTTGTGCTAGGTCATTGCAAAAGAGCGTATTTTTCAGGTTGTTTTGGTATATAACTCACCTTACGCAAAAATGATTTATGTAAGCAAGCTGCACTCTTCCCTGAGAGTAGCTCTCTTGTCGGCCATAGCTTTGGTTATGACCTCCTCGAGACCGCTTACGCTGCTATTCCCAGAAAAGAGTTCGCTTTTGCTTCCAAAAAACTATTTTTGCGTAAGGTAAGTATATAAGATTTTTTAGAATTGCCAGGCAAATTCTATGTTTACTTGGTTGGACTGGTACTGCTTACTGAACTCTCCCTGATAAAAGAGGCTGGTCTTGGGATAATGGCTATTGATCGGATCAAAACTCATTGCAAACTGCGCTACCCCTAAATCTTGTTTAGAAGATAGGGTTTCTACCGTGAACGATCCAGGTGAGCCAACCAGGAATGCATGGACTTTGCCTGCATGATAAGGTGTCACATTGACATAGCTGAGTTTTTCTTGGACGATAAAATTCCATGAGTTAAACAAGAGGGTTTGATAGAAACGCAACCCCGCTTCTGAGCGAAGAAGCGACCCTTGAGAGGAGCTTTGAGATGCATTAAAGGGACTCTCTCCTCTTTCTTTAAAGCTCTCTTGCCACGCCTTTGCCCAATCGACCATGACGAAGGGGTTGAGAGAAAATTTAGCTGTATTTCCTACATTGAATAGGCTCTTTTTAACACCTAATTCCACATGAGGAAGAAATTGCCATCCCTTGGGATCTGATGAGGCATGAAAGGAAAAGCCGGTCATTGTAATGTTGCGCACCTGACGGATTTGAACAGCACCACCCATAATCAGCATGTCGACATAAAATTTTTGATTGTCCCAAGAACTATAGATAAAAGCCTCTTCCTGGCGAATATTGCTATCCCCCTGGTCTTGTTTTTCGTGAATATGGGTAAATAAATAAGAGGCCCCTCCTCCCACGCGCAATCCACGCGCAACCATGTGATCGTACGCCACAACTGCTCCATATGTTGTTGGGTTAAACCCGACGGTTTGATGCTGTGCTTTCTGGCGTGCAGAGGCGCCGATCAGTTCCACCCAGATCGAGGAAGGATTTTCAATACAGCGCCTTTTCTCTTTTTTTTGTAAGCAGAGTGATGTCAACAGCTCATCGGAAGGTAACTCGTCGGTAGCTTCTAATTTTTCCAATTGCTGATTGCGAATGTGAGTTGCAAAGCTTGTTGTCAGATCAAACAAGTTGTTGCTTGCAGTGTAGATCGATATTGCATTACGCGTAGGGTCTGCGCTCTGTAGTGCTGCATTTAGCGTCCCATCCAGAGTTGCTGGAATGAAATAGAATCCATTTTCAGGAGCAAACTCGTTAATATAATTTGCGAAAATTAAATTGTTTCCAGACAGAGAACTGGTAGCAACTCGATTGAAAAGTGGCAGAGCGACACTATTGATCAATCCATTCAGCGCCATATTTCCTGAGAATGTCAGCGGGATCACCTCTCCTAAAGAGGTAAAGAGCGCTGCATAAGGAATCTGACCGGAGCCACTTCCTTGATCTTGTCCTCCGATAATGCCGTTCCCAACGGAATTAATCGCAACAGTGTTAATAAATCCTGCCGTAGCTATACTTCCCCCAGTCAGAGGAAGAGGAGTTAGAACGCCTGAAGGAGAGACGAGCGCTGCATAAGCAGGTCCAGTAGCTAGATCTTGGCCTCCAATGATAGCGTTCCCGGAAGGGTTGATCGCAACAGCGTTGATGGTTCCACTGAGGGCCATGTCTCCTGTAAGGTTAAGAGTTGTCATAACAGCTGAAGAAGAGACGAGCGCTGCGAAAGCTGGTTGAGTTCCAGTTCTATCTTGACCTCCAACAATGGCATTACCAGCATCATTGATCGCAACAGATGTAATAATCCCCGTTGTAGTTATATTTCCTGTTAAATTAATAGGAGTGACATTGAATGAAGAAGAGACAAACGCTGCGTAAGCTGGTTGAGTTCCAGTTGCATCTTGACCTCCAATAATGCCATTACCGAAAGAGTTTAGAGAGACGGATAGGATATTTCCACTTATTTCCATCGATGGCGGCAGTGAAAGACTATGTACATCTCCTAAAGGAGAAACGTATGCTGCAAAAGCAGCAGGAGTAGAGTTCCCACCGATAAGGCCTGTTCCAGCATCATTGATCGCAACGCTATTAACATAGGCACCTGCTGCCACAAGAGGAGGAAGTGCCAGAGGCATTAGGGGGTTTCCTGAAGGAGGAACGAGCGCCGCATAACCGGGGCCGGTGCTATCTCGACCTCCAATAATGCCATTTCCAGAGGAATTGAGTGCAACGCTTTGAATAAATCCATGTGTTGCTACCAATCCAGTAAATGTAAGGGGTGTAAACTCTCCGGTAGAAGAGACAAGTGCAGCAAAGGGAGCGTTACTTTGGTCCTCTCCTCCAACAAGACTGTTGGATGAAGAATTCATGGATACACTGTTGATCGCTCCGCTCGATGCTACACCTATTGGAAAGGGAAGAGGAACAAGCTCACCTGAAGAGGTGACAAGTGCTGCGTAAGGGGGTGCAGGGGCCGTATAACTTATTCCCCCAATGATCGCTACGGTATCTGCAAAAGTTTGGGTGGATAAAGCGAGTAGGACTCCGTAGACTTTTATTGAATTCGAAAAAATCATAACAGCACCAAAAGTGTAACGACAGTTTTTTTGTAGCAGATCTAGACAATATATTGAAGAAATTTTCTTATAGTAATGCAAATAGGATTGCAAAATTTTTTAACAATCGAATTAAAGCTGAAAGTGGATTGTACTGGTTAACTCACCTTACGCAAGAGGTCTATTTTTGCGTAAGGTGAGTGGTTAAGAAAGCAGATCACTTGAGTCTGAACTGGTTTTGTCTTGTCTATCAGCATCTAGCTGCTGAGGTGGAATTTCGAAAGAAGTCTAATGCATGGAGGCAGGTCACCCTCTTCTTTATAGACCAGGTATCGGGTTCTATCATCCCAATCTTGCACTGCTCTATGGCACAGAGTGCACAACGGTTCGTTTGACTGTTGGCTTGGATCCGGATCAAGTCGATGTGATTGTCCATTGCTTGGAAAAAATTTCTACCTGTAATGAATAAATTTCTTCAATAAGATCTGGTTTTAAGTATAGGATTGGGAAATGAGAAAGATTTTCTTTTTTTTACTTTTTCTGACGGAGATGTTGTGCGCAGACCTCTATGATCCGTGGTTTGTGGGTCCTTTTTTGATTCCCTCTTCTGTTAATATGCCATTTGGCCATCCAAGTGTTGAGGCTTCCGTTACAGCGTTTAATTTTTATGGTATCTATGATGCCGAGTGGAAGATGAAACGGACTGAGAGAGTTGTCTCGATTAACCCGTTCTTGTATGTTCAATTGCCTTTTTCGGAAAAATTGGGGATGGATTTTTATGTCTCTTCCTTGACAAATTTTCAAGGAGGAAAGAACGTTACCTACTTACAAGATTCAACTGTCTATCTCGGCTATCAGCTCTCAGTTGACGATCAAAAATCTTGGGTTCCCAATTGTCGCATCCAGATTCAGGAGGTCTTCCCAACAGGGAATTATCAGGATTTTAAGCCAGAAAAGGCCGCGATCTCTTCTACTGGCCTTGGTTCTTTTCAGACAGGACCAACGATTGTGCTCCAAAAAGTTTTTAATGCAAGAGGTCATCCGCTCTCTTTGGAATGGAGTGCGGGTTATTTTTTTCCAGCAAGCGTCCAGGTAAAAGGCTTTAATACCTATGGAGGAGGCTATGGAACAAAAGGCAAGGTGCGTCCTGGCCAATCTTTCCTTGGATATTTTTCAGGGGAGTACGCCTTTAATCAACGGTGGGCTTTTGCCTTTGACACGCAGTTTTTAGTGCGGCAGAAGTGCTCTTTTTCGGGGGAAAAAGGGACCGTTACAGCGAGCACGGGGGTAGCTGCGGGATCTGGAGTGACAGGAGCTGCAACCGTTGGTCTTCCATCGCTTTTTCAACTCAGTTTTGCCCCAGAGCTTGAGTACCATTTTAGTGCGAAGGCCGGGCTGCTTGGCGGACTCTGGTTTTCACTTGCAGGTAGAAACGCTCAAGCCTTTTCTTCAGCCTTTATTGCTTATTCTTATATTTTTTAAAAAAATTGCTTTTAAACATTTGCTTGAAGTATCATCTTTCCATGGATGAAATTGAAGCAAAACAGTTACTAGTTAAAGTCGATCATCTAGACCGGGTTGTCGGCGTTGTTGAGAAAAAAGAGGCGCACCTTAAGGGGATTTTGCATCGCGCTTTTTCTATTTTTATTTTTCGTAAAGTCGGATCCTCTACACAACTTTTGTTGCAAAAACGGGCTTCAATGAAATACCATTCCGGGGGGCTCTGGACCAATACGTGCTGTGGCCATGCCGAACCGGATCTTCCTGTTGAGCAGGTGGTAGAAGCGCGTTTACAAAATGAGATGGGGTTCTCTTGTCCTCTTGAGTCAATCGGCTCTTTTTACTACCGAGCAGTGCTAGATAAGGGGATGGTCGAACATGAGATCGATCACGTCTTTGCCGCCTTCTGTAATCCCTCTAAAATTGTTATCAATCCACTGGAAGTGGAAGGTTTTGAATGGATTGACCTTGAAGATTTACAGCAGATTTTAAGCGTGCAGCAACAGGGCTTTACGATCTGGTTCCCAGGAGCTTTTCACTTGGCGCTTAACTATGTGAAGAGACAAGAGGCGAGGACGGGGGCACAGGAAGCGGAACCTCCACGGAATAGCAGTGTACTTCTAGGCCACCGTTAAAGAGTGGAACTGTTTTGCCAACAGTAAATCCCGCATCACAAATCAGATCAGAGTCCGGTGCCAAGATGTGGCAGCGCGCGTGAGGGGCGGCTTTTGTTTTCAGGAAAGCGTGAAGGGCGTCATAGATCTCAATGGAAGTCGAGAGGCGCTTTCCGTAGGGAGGATTTGTCAGAATCAGCTCAGGGGCAGAGGGTGGGTAGTAGGAGCGAATGTCTTTGCGCTGCAATCGAATCTGATCTTTGAAACCGGCATTCTCGAGATGTTTGAGTGTCGCGCTAATTGCTTGGGGATCTTTGTCTGCACCCATAATCATCCCCGGTCTTAGAGGGAGAATTTGAGAGTCGAGCTCGTCTTTTACGCGCATCCAGGCAGCTTCCCTAAAATGAGACAGGCGGGTAAATCCCCACTCGTGAGGTGTGCGCAAATAGCCTGGAGGGGTCTTTGTCGCCAGGAGTGCGGCTTCAATGAGGAACGTTCCAGAACCACAGAATGGGTCGCATAGGAGTCTCTCTGCGTGGTAACCTTTGAGTACAAGCAAGGCAGCAGCGAGAGTCTCCTGGAGAGATGCGACGCTTTTTTCTGTACGCCAGCCCCTTTTATGCAGAGGTTGGAGAGAGGTGTCGAGGTTGATTGTTGCCACCCCTTTTTGAATAAAGAGGTTTAGCTGCACATCCGGCTTTTTTAGTTCGATGGAAGGTCTGGCATTAAATCGATCGCGCATTTGATCGCAAATAGCATCTTTCACAACAAGAGCTGCAAAGTGAGAGTTTGAAAATTCAGGATGAGAGACTGTTGCGTCGATCGAAAAAGTTGAGCTCGGGGTTAAAAAGTCGTGCCAACGCATCCTGCGGACGCCGTCGTAGAGGTCGTTTCTGTCACGGCAAGGGAACTGCATTAGGGGCCATAAAACGCGCATGGCAAGACGGGAGCCGTAGTTGATGCGGTAGACAAAATCAAGATCACAGGGAATGTAGACGCCGCGAAAACCTGGGCGTATAGCGCGCACGCCAAGATCTTTTAGCTCTTGTGTGAGGAGCTCTTCTAAGCCGCTTGGACATGTGACGAATGCGGATTGTTGGTTCATTAGTTGTGATAAAAAAGAATGACATCGCCATCGCGGACAATGTAATCTTTTCCCTCCGATCGTGCTTTTCCGGCCTCTCTAGCCGCAGAACGACTTCCATAGGTGACCATATCTTCAAAAGAGATGACTTCTGCGCGGATAAATCCTTTTTGGATGTCTGAATGGATTTCGCCGGCGGCCACTTGCGCTGTTGTCCCTTTGCGAATTGTCCAGGCACGCGTCTCAATCTCTCCTGTTGTGATATAGGTAATCAGGTCGAGTGTTGAAAAACTTGCTTTAATTAAGCGATTAAGCCCGCTCTCTTCAAGGCCGACGGTTGCAAGAAACTCACGGGCGTCTTCTTCAGAAAGTTGAGCAATCTCTTCTTCGAGTTTGGCGCAAATCGGCAAGACTTGGTTTCCCTCTTTTTTTGCATGGAGACGCACCTTGTCTACCAGGCTATTTTCCATTGAGGGGAGTGATGATTCAGGAACATTTGTGACATACAGCGTCTTTTTATTGGTTAAGAAGGGGTATGAGGTTAGAAGTTTTTTCTCTTCTTCTGTCACAATAAGTGTGCGCAGAGGGAAGTTCTGATTTAAATGATGAATGGCTTTGAGTAAAACCTCGTGGAGTGGGACCAGCTCTTTTTTCTGTTTAAGCTGTTTTTCTAATTTTTTGGCGATATTCTCTGCCATTTGGAGATCAGACAAAATGAGCTCAATTTGAATCACCTCGATGTCATCAAGAGGATCTACCTGACCTGCAACGTGCACAATATCAATGCCGCCTTCATTTTCAAAGCAGCGAACAACTTGGATAATCGCATCGGTTTCACGGATGTTGGTGAGAAATTGATTTCCAAGGCCCTCGCCTTGAGAGGCGCCTTTAACAAGACCTGCAATATCGACAATTGTCAATGTTGCTGGGATAATTTTTTTGCTGCCGGATATTTTAGAGAGGATGGCAAGACGAGAATCTGGAACAGGGACGATACCAACATTCGGGTCAATCGTACAAAAGGGGTAGTTTGCTGCTGCCGCAGCCTTGCGCGTCAGAGCGTTGAAAAGAGTTGATTTCCCGACGTTTGGAAGTCCTACAATACCGCATGAGAGATCTGGCACAAACAACCTGTGGGCTAAAGATTTAAAAAACCGCTAAGCTCAAGGCTTAGCGGCTGAAAAGATTCAGAAGATGTTAATTAAAATTAACTATCTCTGCGTGGACGACGTGGTTTGTCATCGCCCCAACGATCTCCGCCTGAGAAAGAGCGCTCTCTGTCTCTACGAGGACCGCCAGCACCACCGCCGCCGCCGCCACCTGTGCGAGGCTCTTGTGGACGTGCATCGTTAACGATCAAAGTTCTTCCGTTGACTTGTTTTCCGTTCATCCCTGAAATCGCTGCAGCAGCACCTTCAGCAGACGCCATCTCAACAAATCCGAAGCCTTTAGATTGGCCTGTGAATTTGTCTGTGATGATACGTGCTGAATCAACATCGCCAAATGGAGCGAATAGATCTTTTAGTTCCTCTTCTGTAACGCTATATGGAAGACTTCCTACGTACAGTTTTTTGTTTGGGCTCATAAATTCTCCTTAAAATAAATACAAATGACTTTGACTCGGTTTCCATCGGCAGGAACAAAAAACTTGTGTGCGGCTCGCTGGATACTAAACACGGGATCAACAATCGCAGCCATTGTAACAGAGAAGAGAGATGTGTGTCTATGAATCTTTCAGAGATCTTTATGATAAAATATAAGGTCTTTGTTATAAGATGTTAAGGTGGCGCGCAATTGGCATGGGTGAAAAATTTTGACTCTGCGTATAGTTAAAAAATCGTTTCAGAAGCTCTTTTGTCTTTTCCCCAACAGAACCAGAGCCCACTTTCTGATCGTTAATCTGGACAATCGGGAGCAGCTCCCTTGATGAGGAGGTGAGGAACGCCTCTTCGATATGAGGAAGTTGGGAGTAGGGGAGTGATTCAAAAATAATTTCAAACAGATCAGAGCCCAGATTTAAGACAACTTCTCGAGTGACGCCAAAGAGAATCTCGTCGCTTGCAGAAGTGATCAGCTGACGCCCAGAGATTGCAAAAAAATTACTTGTCGAAGCCTCTAAGATTCTCTGATCGGCATTGAGATAAAGAACGTCTTGTGGCGCTCTTTCTTTTTGCTTGTGGAGGGCCATTAATGCGGGGATGTAGTGGGTCGTTTTACAGGTTGGGATGCTCCGCAAAATAGGACTTGTACAGACGTGAATGCCTTCTTGATAGAGGCAAAGGGGGAGGGGGATAAAGGGATAGTCGAAGATGATTAAACTCGGGATCCCATCAAGAGTGAGCCCATCGTTGCTTTGTCCACCAGTGAGCAGGATTTTAATGCTCGATTCCTGATACTTATTTTTTTTTAGTAATTCTTCAATAATTTCTTCGATTCTCGATTTTGACTCCGGAAGAAAAAGACCGATCTCTTGAGCAGAATACTCAAGTCGGTCTAAATGTTCTTTGAGGTGGAAGGGGCGTTTATTATATGTCCGAAAATATTCAAAGACGCCATAGCCTCTGAGGAGGCCTAGATCAAGAACGGAGATTTTCGCATCAGGTTCAGAGAGGAATTGACCGTTGATATAGAACATGATCGGAGTATCCAGTAAAGTTTATTTTTTTTATATTCAAAAAAAATTTTTAACAATTTAGAGTCAAAATTATAACCAAGGAGTGTCTATTATGGCCTTGAAAGAGACTTGCCATCAGATGAGACAGCTGTTAAATGAGCTGTGTCATGATTTAGAAAAAGCAAAAGAGGGGAATAAAGCTGCCGCACAACGCGTCCGCACCGCTTCCTTAAAATTTACAAAAGTTAGTAAGGTTTATCGCAAAGAATCTGTTGCTGATGAGAAAAAAGCGGCTCATAAAAAAACTGCCTCTAAAAAGAAGGCCCTTGTAAAAAAGGCGTCTAAAAAGAGTAGAAAATAATCTCCTCGAGGTTATACTTCTGGCTCTATGAAAGAGCGCATTGTTAGACTCCAGATTCAAAAACTCTCTGCACAAGGTGCAGGTATTGCAATGTTTGAGCGCCCTCAAGCGCCTGATGCACAGGCTGAGGTCTTTTGTGGCGTTCCGGGGGATGATCTTCTTGTCTCTATTGGGGCTAAACGTAGATCCGTCTTTCGCGGCACAGTTGTCGAGTGTATGACACCGTCTCCTTTACGTGTCACGCCGCGTTGTCTCCATGTCGGTAGCTGTGGGGGGTGCACGCTGCAGCAGATGGACTATGGTGCCCAGCTTAAGGAAAAGGAGGAAAGGCTTCTTAGCCTCTTTTCTCCACTCGTTACTCGGGATGCGCCTTTAATTGATCCGATCATTCCATCTGCTCCTTTTGGTTACCGCAATAAGATGGAGTTCTCTTTTTCTCAAAATCGGGCAGGAGAGAAGTTTTTGGGACTTATCCTCCAATCGGGTCGTGGTCATGTCTTTAATCTCAAGGAGTGTCACCTGACATCGCCCTATTTTTCTTCTGTTGTGGGAGCTGTGCGTGGTTGGTGGGAGGAGTCTGGACTCCTTGCTTACCATATGACAAAAGATACCGGTTCATTGCGCACCTTGACTGTCCGAGAAGGGACAAAGGGGAGCAAGCTTGTGATGCTTACGCTCTCTGCAAATCCCGACTATGCTCTGAATCGCAAGCAGCTCGACTCTTTTATACAAGCTGTAAAAAGTGTAACCCCAGAGGGAGTCGATGTTGCGCTTTTTTTACGTCTGCAGCAGATTGCGAAAGGAAGCCCTACTCAATTTTATGAGATGCATCTGGGTGGTCCCGATCACTTGATGGAGGATCTTGAGGTTGCAGGTAAACATCTGCGCTTTAAAATCAGTCCAACCTCTTTTTTTCAACCCAATTCCCGCCAAGCAGAGGTTTTGTATAGACGGGCGCTTGAGATGACAGATCTTCATAAGAATCTTACGCTCTTTGACTTATACTGTGGGACGGGTACTCTTGGCCAAATTTTTGCCCCTTTTGTCAAAAAAGTCGTTGGTGTCGAGCTTAATCCACACGCAGTTTTTGATGCGGATGCCAATAAGAACTTGAATGGAATCAACAATGTCGAATTGAAAATTGGGGACGTGGGCAAGATTGTGGAGGAGATGCGCCAAGATCCCGATTTTACCCCTCCAGACATCGTACTGGTTGATCCGCCAAGAACCGGCCTTGATGGGCGGGCAATCGGGCAGATCCAGGCGCTTTCCCCTAAGAAAATCATCTATATTTCATGCAATCCTGTAACTCAACTAGCTAATATTCAAGAACTTAATGAATATAAGCTTCTGCGTCTACAACCTGTCGATCAGTTCCCTCATACGGTTCATCTGGAGACTGTAGCGCTTCTAGAGCGCGTTTAACTTCTTGTTAATTTAAATTAATAATCGTTAATATTAAAATTATGTTGATTATTATATTAATAATATATTAATATGTAATAAAGAAAGAAAAATTTAATTAACAAAAGCAATAAAGGAGCTTTATGTCTGTAATACATCCGGTAAGAAGTCAATCTGATAGTTATTCTCAAGAGCTTCAAGCAATGTGTGGAGTTTCTCAAGGTCTTGTGGATAAAATCAATCAGGAGTGGGTGAGACAAGAAGAGGCGATTTCTGAAATGATAAAGCAGGTAAAGAGTGAAACACCTGCCCCATTAAAACTCAGTTTTTTCCAGAAAATTTTCGCTTTTTTCAGTAAAGATTTTAAAACTAAATTGCTTCAAGCTCATAATACTGCACAGGCTGCTCAAAAGAAAAGTCGGTTAGACGACTTAAGTGCGCAACAGACGGCTGCAGAAAACAAGATGAAAGCCCAAATGACTCAGGTTAATAATGCATTTTCTGAAGTTTTGAAGCAGTTTAATCGCAATCAGGCTGAGAGTGCAGAGGTTGCTGCGAGTTTAGATCAAAAGCGGACTGAATTAAGAAGTTTGCAAGAAGAAAAGTTTGGTTTAGATAAGACTATAGAAGCTTTAGACGCAGAAGACACTGCACGCGTTGAGTTGGGTTTGAAAGAGAGTGAAGCGCGCGCAATGTTTGAAGGTGAGCAAGCTAGATTAACCCAGGCAGAAGCGCCTGTTTCTAAATATAGAGAACAGCGCGTAAAAAGAGAAGCTGCACAGACTGCTTTAATGGAGTTAACAAAAGGGCGTAAGATTGAGATTGACACCTTAATACGCACTTACCGCGATGAATTAGAAAGTGATGTTCAGTGGGGTAAAGAGACTCCTGAAGAGTATCTAGCTCGACAACAAAAGGTTGTTGCAGAGCGACTTGAAGAGACATATACAGAAAAGACAAACATTGAGGCAAAGAAGCCTGGGCGCTTCAGTCTTGAATCGACTCGCAAGGCTTATCATGAAGAGATTAAACAGGTGGATGGTAGAATTAATTTGTATACAGATCAACAAGAAAGACTTGCTGCACTTGCCAATCAGGTGGCCTCTTTGAGCGAAAAGAGCCCTAAAGAGTTAGATCTTGAGAAGACGATCGAAGAAAATCAAGAAAATGCTTTCATGTTCACGTATGAGTACAATCTTGAAAAAGCGCAACAGGCGCACGCCGCTGCAAGCAAGGCGCTTGAAGCAGTTGCAGCTCAGTTTGCTACAGCAGAAATGCGACGAGAAACGGTTGTCACTGAGAGAAGAATGGCTCTTGAGGGACAAGACGCAGTAGCAAATCAATTGGATGCTAAACACAGAGACATTAAACATCTTGAAAAGAGAGAGGCTGAACTATCTTCAGTTGGGACTCTGGAGGATCTTATTAAGCGTGCTTTGCAAAGCATCGCCCTCTAAAAGACCGACCTGTAGAAAAAAGTTTGGGAGAGAAAAAACGAGAAGAGAGAAATCCCTTCTCGTTTTTTTTACTCACCTTACGCAAAAATGATTTTATGCGTCGCAAGGCGAGTTGATAAATAATTAATAATAGAATTATGTTGATAAATATATCAATAATGTATTAATATTTAATCAAGAAAGAAAAAAATTAAATAAATATCGCAAACAAGGAAATTTTATGACAGCAACTAATCCGGTAAGCAGTCAATCTGAGGCTTATTCTACAGAGATTCAACAGGTGTGTACAGCTTCTCTAGCTATTGTGCGTCGGATCAATCGTGAGTGGGAAGAAAAAGAAAGAGAGATTTCCTCAATGATAGAGGAGGTAAAGCATCGACGACCTACTCCATTAAAACTCAGTTTTTTTCAGAAAACTTTCGCTTTTTTCAGTAAAGATTTTAAAACTAGCTTGCTTCAAGCTCATAATACTGCACAGGATGCTCAAAAGAAAAGTCAGTTAGACCGCTTAAGTGCGCAACAGACGGCTGAAGAAGAGAGGATGCAAGCTAGAATGCATCGGCTTAATAAAGCATGTTCTAAAGGTTTGAAGGAGTTTAATTCCCATCAGACTAAACAAGTGCTGGTTGCTGCGAGTTTAAGGCAAGAGCTGACTGAACAGGAAAGGTTGCAAAGAAACATATCTGATTCAGAGAAGAGTATAGCAGCTTTAGAGAGAGATTTGGACAAAAAGCGTACTGCACTCAGAGCCTTGGATCAGAAAAAGAGTGAGGCGATCATAGCGTTTAAAGATGGAAAAGATCGATTAATCCGGTTAAAAGCGGCTGTTTGTGGATGTAAAGAAAAACTCGTCAAAAGAGATGCTCCACTTGCAGAACGGGTCGACGCATTGGAAAAGAAGAGTTGTAAAGAATTAGATCTTGAGAAGAAGGTGATCCAAGAAGAAAGTAGAGTAAATGTTTTGCTTTCCTTGTACGAACAGAATCTTGAAGTGGTTCAAAAGAAGCATGCTGTTATCGAGGAAGGGGTTAAATCTATTACAGCTCAGTGTGCTGTAGCTCATGAGCAACTAGAGGAGATGGTAAGCAAGCGAAGAGCGATGGTAGAGGTGCTACATCAAGCACGCAGTGATTTAGATGCTCGGCAAATAGAAATCCAACGCCTTCAAAGCAAACAGACAAGTGGGGGTGGGGATTCAGTGGATTTTGTTAAGCGCGAGCTGTCCCAATATCGCTTCTAGAATCGGCCTGTAGAAAAAAGTTTGGGAGAGAAAAAACGAGAAGAGAGAAATCCTTCTCGTTTTTTTATTCTACAAGAAGTTCCGAATCTGCTATAGTGGGGCTTTATCTACGTAACTGAAGGAATAGCAATGAACAAAACAACCTTTTTTTCTTTATGTGCAGCGATGTGCTCAGCGTCTCTTTTTGCAGACGATGCCGCGCCGGCTAAAGAACAGAATTTCCCACAGATGTTGATCATGATCGGCTTGGCTCTTGTCTTTTTCTATTTTATCCTCTGGCGCCCAGAACAGAAAAGACGCAAAGCGATGGAAGCACAGCGCAGCGCTCTTAAAGTAGGTGATAGAGTAACAGCTATGGGAATTGTTGGCACAATTGGGGAGATGCGCGACAATACTGTCATCCTTAAGATGTTTGATGGAGCCAAGATCGAGATGCTCAAAGCTGCGATTACTGAGGTTAAGTCAGATCAGGAAGAAGTTAAAAAATAGATTCCTAGGATTCACGGCTTTGGAATATCTATTTTTTAAGTATTTAACTCGACTGTGCAACTTTTTGGGACCGCCTGCCTCGTCTATTTGCTCTTGGTCATTTGGTCTATGGCCACACTCATTGATTTATTTTCTAAGGAAGGGTTTTTTAACCCCTTCCTTAGAAAATAAACGGCTCCAAGAACAAATCTCTCGAGGCCTTCGGTCCCAAAAAGTTGCGCAGTCGAGCTTTAGGCTTTTTTTCTTTTTTCTTTTTTTTCACTCAAGCGCCGTATCGGCAGCCTATTTGAGTTGGGTGAGCGATCCTGTACACACGATGGTGATACAGTGGGAGACCCCTTATCAGGACCCGGCTCCCTCTCTAGTTCAGTATCGAGCAGAAGGGGAGGTGGAGTGGCTTGCGGCAACAGGAAAAACAACTCCTATTCACGATTCACACCTTGAGATTCATACAGTTGAGCTTCAAAAACTTGATCCGGATACGCTCTATCAATTTCGCATTGTAGGGCAAAATAAGCTTCAGAAATTTCGCACATTGCCAGAGAATTTATATGCGCATCCTGTGCGCTTTGCTGTTGCTGGAGATGCGTACTATTTTTTTCGTAGATTTTCTCGAATGAATCGGCAAATTGCAAAAAGCAACCCCGACTTTGTCGTCGTTGGAGGGGATATTGCTTATACTGAGGGGTTTCATACCTGGTTTGGAGGGATGCGAAGTAAGGTGAGGCGTTGGCTTACATTTTGCCACGCCTGGGAGCAAGAGATGGTGGCGCCTGATGGTAGGCTCATTCCGCTGCTCGTCCTTCCTGGTAATCACGATGTCAAAAGGAAAAAGGGAGAGGAGGTTGATGCGAGATTTTTTTATGAGCTTTTTGCTATGCCGAAAAAAGGGATTTCTTACAGATCAATTGATGCGGGGGAGTATCTCTCTTTATTTTTATTAGATACAGATCACATCAGTCGTGTTGAAGGAGCGCAGACTGAGTGGCTAAAGGAAGATCTTGCAGCGTCCAAAGCTACTTACAAATTTGCCGCTTATCACACTGCCGCCTATCCTTCTGTCTATCTAGATTCTAGCAAGTTGCCTAAAAAAATACGTGCTCTCTGGTCGCCCCTTTTTGAACAATATGGCGTTCTGGCCGCTTTTGAACATCACAACCACGCATTTAAACGGACCTATCCGATTAAAGAGGGTAAGATCAATGCAGAGGGTGTGGTCTACCTCGGAGATGGCGCTTGGGGTGTACGTCCCCGGAAAGTCGTTAATGAGAGGGTCTGGTATCTGGCGCGAAGCGCTCAAGTTAACCACTTTTGGCATGTGACACTCAATGAAAAGAGCGCCGCGGCCATAGCTTATAATGTCCGCGGAGCTGTGATCGATGCGATCAGTTTTTCGCCAAAAGCTTCTCAAAAAGCCCTGTCGCCTGTTCCACAAGCTGAGGAATCTCTTCAACCTTAAGCTCTTTTTGTGAAAGAAGAGAGAGTTTGTAGAGGCCGTTGACAAGTTCGTTTGCAAGTGAGGCGTTTTTTTCTTGCAGGGCGTACAGAGAGTTAATTAATTGGTTGTTTGTATTCACAACAAACGTCTGTTTCTCTGCAAAGTCTGGCATTTTCTGGTCCGAGAGAGCCAGGTAGTCGCGCATGCGCCTGGTCTGTTCGTCGATTAAGATAAAGCCGGGGAGTGTATCAGAGGCCAAGCTCTTTGCTTCCACTTCAATGTTTTTCATCCTAAGAGCTGCTCTGATAAAGTCGGCGATTTTGCTGGACTCTGTCTTGCCTTCGGCGTCAAGTAAGCTCTTTTCGCGCGTGCCATCCACAATAATGGGATCAATAGCGCCATCTGCGCGTTGAAATGTGACAGGAGCAAGTCTTCCCTCTAGGCGATTAATCAGGGCCGTATCGATCGGATGGGGAGCAATAAGGAGCTCAATGCCTTTTGTTGTGTAGATGTTGAGCAGGTGAGCCTGCTTGGCATCCGGGGCGTAGAAGATCTTATTCTGATACGTCTCTTTATGTCGCTCGAGGTACTCGTCAATTGTCGTCACCTCTCCCCCTACTGTTTTCCAGATGAGAAACGATCGTGATCTCTCATAGAATTTATCATCTTGCAGAGCTCCAAGCTTAACAATCAGCTCGATATCCTTCCAGGCGGTTAGAAATTTTTCACGGCTGTTCTGGTATAAGTTTGAGAGCTTGTCAGTTACCTTTTTGGAGATGTGAGAAGAGAGCTGGCGCACTGTTTGATCTATTTGCAAGGTGCTACGTGAGACGTTTAGCGGAATGTCGTGGCTATCGATAACCCCTTTTAGCGCTGTTAAATAGTCTGGGATCAGATCTTTGCATTGATCCGAGACAAAGACGCGGTTGCAAAAGAGTTTGATTGCGCTCTTATTCCAATCAAATCTCTGGTGGATTTTAGGGAAGTAGAGAATCCCTTGAACATGGAAGGGGTAGTCGACATTGAGATGGATCCAGAAGAGGGGATCGGCGTCCATCGGGTAGAGCGTGCGGTAGAATTTGAGATACTCTTCATCACTGCATTGGGACGGGTTTTTCAGCCAAAGCGGTTCTTCGGTATTGATGCGCGTACCATTTAAAAGAATCGGGTAGGGTAAGAAGGCGCAGTATTTTTCAAGCATTTCGCGCAATTTATGCTCTTGTAAGTACTCATCGCTCTCTTGATCAATATGCAAACAGATTGCGGTCCCTCGAGAGGTTCTTGTCCCCTCTTCCAAACTGTACTCTGAAGAGCCGTCGCACGACCAGAGAACAGGAAGGCTTCCCTCGCGATAGGAGAGCGTGTCGATGGTGACAGTTTTAGAGACCATATAGGCAGAATAAAATCCAAGGCCGAAGTGGCCGATAATCTGATCTTTTTCTTCTTGTCCTTTGTACTTTCCCAAGAACTCTTCAGCTCCTGAAAAAGCGACTTGGGCGATGTATTTTTCAACTTCTTCGCCTGTCATACCGATGCCGTTATCGGTAATTGTTAAAGTGCGCGCATCGACGTCAAGAACAAGCTCAATCTGGAAGGTCTCATCTGCAACCGAGAGCTCTCCTGCATCGCGTAAAATACGAGTTTTGGAAATCGCGTCACAGCTATTAGAGACAAGTTCTCGAATAAAAATATCTTTTTCTGAATAGAGCCATTTTTTGATGATGGGTAAAATATTTTCTGTGTGGATTTGTAAGTTGCCTTTAGCCATGGGTTCACTCCTTTTTTTTGAAGCTGATTGTATCCTTTTTTCTGTATACAATCAAGCCCTTGATCGGCTATTGTGGGGAGATGAAACGATTACTTGTCGCCCAGCTCAATATGACAATCGGGGATTTTTTGGGTAATGGAAAAAAAATTTTTCATGCACTCGAAGAGGCGCGCCGTCAAAAAGCTGAGATGGTTCTTTTTGCGGAGCTAACGCTCTGCGGCTACCCGCCAGAAGACCTTTTAATGCATGGTAGTTTTTTAAAACAGATGCAGGAGCTTTTAGATCAAGTCGTTCTTGCTTCTTCTGGGCTTTTTATTGTGATTGGCCTTGTGCGTACGCGCCCGGATGTTAAAGGCAAGCCCCTTTACAACAGCGCAGCGGTTATTTCCGATGGCAAGCTTCTCGGCTTTCACGACAAGATGCTTTTGCCTACCTATGATGTCTTTGATGAAAGGCGCTACTTTGAACCGGGCAGGAGTCTCACAACGTGGATGCATCAAGACAAGAAGATCGGGATCTTGATTTGCGAGGACATCTGGGCAAAGCACGGCAATTACGCCATCGATCCGGTCATTGAACTTGCTTCTCATCACGTGGATCTTCTCCTAAACCTCTCAGCCTCTCCCTACCAATTTCAGAAGCCAGCAGAGCGACTCTCTGTCTGTGCGCGTGCGGCGAAACTACTTTCTGCGCCGGTTGTCATCTGTTGTCAGGTTGGGGGCAATGACCAGCTGGTTTTCGATGGCTATAGTAGTTACCTCAATAAACGAGGGGAGCTTGTGCAGCAAGCAGCAGGCTTTAAAGAAGAGTTAATGTTGGTCGATCTAAGGCGAGAAGAAGCCCCTCACCTTGTCCCAGAAGATCCTGTAAGTGATCTATATCAGGCTCTTGTTTTAGGCACGCGCGACTACTTTCATAAGCAAGGCTTCAAAAAGGGCTGTCTTGGACTCTCTGGGGGGATTGATTCTGCTCTTGTCGCAGCAATTGCAACGGATGCTCTTGGTGCTGAAAACGTCCTGGGTGTTGCCATGCCGTCGCGCTAT
>JABDDH010000018.1 GCA_013287705.1 Chlamydiota bacterium
CACATTACCGGCCGTACGCGAGATGAAAATGGTAACAATCACGGGAAGGTGCTCGAGTTTCGTGACGCAGATGGAGTGTTGCATGTTTGGCCCATGCCAATGGAGATGTTGGCGGGTGATTGCAGTGAGTTTAGGAGTATGCTCATGAGTTCAGGGCTAGAAATGTCTACTTCGAGTAGGGCAAGACAGCTGCTGACGGACTATGTTCAGCAAGTGAAACCTGATAAAGCCATTTTGTGTGTACCGAAGACTGGTTGGCACAAGGGAAAGTTTGTCCTGCCCAGCGGAAGCATTGGCGATATTGATGAGCCTATTATGGTGCAGGGGAAAGCGGTCAACTGTCGCGTCTATGCATTTTCTGGAACATTATCTGAATGGCAAGAGCATATTCTCAAATATACTCTTGGCAATTCCAGACTGATTTTTGCGATATGTTCGGCTTTTGCGGCACCATGCCTTGAGCTTCTAGGCATGGAAGGAGGAGGCTTTCATTTTAGGTGTCAGAGCAGCTTGGGTAAGACTACTCTCTTACGAGTGGCAGCTTCTGTTTGTGGGGATCCGACTTCTCTTAGGAAGTGGAGAGCGACTGTTAATGGCCTAGAAGTGACGGCTTTCCAACATAATGACATGCTGCTCTGCTTGGATGAAATGGGAGAGATAAACGGCCAAGACATTGGTGCTGCTGCATATATGTTGGTAAATGGCTCCGGCAAAGGACGAGCTAGAGCGGACGGAGGCTTAAGAGACTCTCTTACATGGCGTCTTTTATTCCTTTCAACCGGGGAAATTAGCTTAACTAGTCATATGGAAGAGGCAGGCAAACGATCTAAAGCCGGCCAAGAGATTCGTTTGGCTGATATTCCAGCAGACACAGAGGAACATGGAGTATTTGAGCAGATACACGGACACTCTCACGGAGGGGTGTTCGCGGACATGCTTAAGGATCAGACAAAAAAGTACTATGGGACGGCTATCAGAGCATTTTTGCAACGACTTGTTTTTGAACGAGAAGAAGCAAAACGATTTATAGAGAAGCAAATGTCTCTTTTTCTTGATAAAGCCATTCCAAAAAATGCTCCAGGGCAGATCTATCGAGTAGCGACTCGATTTGCTTTTGTTGGAGCTGCGGGAGAGTTAGCGATTCATTATGGTATTGCAAGAGTCATGGGCTCCGATGGTCTCGCTGAAATTGGATGGGATGAAGGCATGGCATTAGAAGCTGCTATGAGGTGTTTTAATAGCTGGTTGAAGTCTTTTGGAGGTCTACGGCCTCAGGAAGAGACTAAGTTAGTGGCGGACACACTCCACTTTTTGGAACAACATGGGGAGTCACGTTTTACGGATTACTCGGAGCGGTTATCAGATGGATATCCATCTAAAACATATCAGCGGGCTGGGTTTCGGAGGAGCGATTCCGATAGTTTCGAGTTTCTTCTTTTCCCTGAGACTTTTAAGCGGGAGATTTGTAAGGGGTTAGAGGAACATTACGTGAAGAGGGTCTTATTTGATCACGGAGTTCTTAAAAAGGATTCTCAAGGTAAATTCAGCTGTTCTATGAAACCGGCATCGGAAATGAAAAGTCGGCGATTCGTTGTTCTAATGTTGCCTACAGAGAAGCAAGAAGAGTGAGGTGTTTTTTGTGTGAGGAGTGTTTTTAATTTTTTAAGTGATTAATTAAGAGCAAGACTCCTCACACACAATTCTTCTGACACAGGTGATTTTTTACACGCCTTCAGTGCAAAACAGTATCAGTTTTGCACTGAGGGCTTCATGAAAAGATTAAATAAGAAGTTTTAGAATAATTATAAAAAATGTGTATTATTCACAGGGAGATTGAGTTGAAAAATTTAAATGAAATACAAGCGATTATTCAGGCTAATTCGGAATTGACTCCTATAGAAGCAATTCGTGCTAAATGTCTAGATTGCACCTGCGGCTCTTCTAAGGAGGTACGGTTGTGCCAAGTTCCGAAGTGTCCTTTGTGGCCATATAGACTTGGTGTACGACCTGCGACTATACGCAAAGAAGAAGCGAAAATGCTTGATTGGGATGAAATAGGAGGCGCTAGGAAGGCTTTTTTTAAACCATTTTAATTTATCCAAGCAAAGAGTCCACCCAAACTATCGGGCGTTAAAAAAGGGCTGCTATGAGCCGAATTTTTATGACTCTATGGTGGGTGGACTCTTTGCAACACTCTAAATCAGCTAGAGGGTTATAGGAAATAACGAAATAGGAGAGAAAATTATCGGATCGCCAGGAAAAATCGCTTTCTTTTTTCATTGGGTCCGCAACCTCAGACTTCGAAGGAGAAAAAAGTTATGAAAAGTAATGAAAATTCAAAACTATCCCAAAGGCAGATACAAGTTCTTCCTCATCTGCTTCATAGCCCTTCTTATGAGGAAGCCGCTCGTCGAGCAGGAATTACTTCTAAGCAAATCTACTCGTGGCTTAAACAACCTGAATTTCAAGAAGAATTAAAAAAACAGAGAAATAGTATCTTTTGCGATGCACTTGGAGCTCTTAAAGCAGGCTCTCAAAAGGCCATTCAAACAATTCTTTATCTCCTGGATGACAAGGATCCGCGTATCCGGCTATTAGCTGCTGAAAAAATTCTATCAAACGCGTTTAAGGGGACTGAGCTCATGGATATTGAAGAAAGGCTTTCTGCTCTGGAACAGTTCTCTGAAACCTCTTACTCTAAACCTTTGTTCAAATCTAATAGGTTATGAAAAAAGATTGGGATAAAAGATTGGTTCAATTAGAACAGCGTAAAAAAGCTTTATTTGGAAAACAATTTTTCGAAAAATGGCTCCAGACCAATTACCCCAATTTTAATGGTGATTATTGGACCCTGCAAGACATTGCTCCTGAAGAACTCAAGGTGGAATGCCTTCTGTGGAGCTTAGAACAGTTGCAGGCTAGTCGAAACAATTAATTCTATTCATTATAATTTTTTTTATGTAATCACTTGGCGGAATAATTTTAAAATTGAACTAATTGACATTATATTGACTTGCAGGCTAAAATCAAATTTTGCAATTAAAAAAAACGGGTTGTTATGCTATTAAAAACAATTTTCACTTCTCTAATGTTGGTGTTTTTTACTACAACATCGATTCCTGTACAGGCATTCGGAAGGAAATATTCAGAAATGCAACTCTCTTCGGATATTTTCATTGTCAGTATAAAAGCAACCGAAACAACTACGCAAAACAAAGCTATCTCAGGACTTTTGACTCGAGCAGCCGAAATAACAATAAGAAACGGTTGCCATTATTTCATTGTAATAGATTCACAAGATCAGTCTGATTTTAAAGATTCATTAATTGCGAGCAACTATACAGCTGTTCTTAAATCATCGAAAATACCTCACAGACAGATAACCATTAAGTGCTTTAAAAGTCAGCCGACAGGGGATAACGCTATTGATGCGAAAATTTTTTTAGACAATAAGAAGAAAGTTTGCAAATGATCAAATACGTGAAAAATGCTGCTCTTGGAACATTGGTTATCGGAGCTGTTCTAATGATGCCAAACAGGCTACATGCTGCCCAACAACAGGAAGCAGTTAAGTCGGAAGTTGTCTATGTCTCTAAAACAGGTTCAAAATACCACCGATCTACTTGTAAAAGCCTTCGTTATTCGGCCATCCCGATTGATCGTCAATTGGCACTCCAAATGGAATACACCCCCTGTAAAGTTTGTAGACCTTAACCACACTTGCCATGTCTATAGAGCACCTTATAGGCCAGCGTATCTCTTGAGGATTAGTGTTGAGCAACAATCATTCCCCCTCCAAAAAAAGCCCCAAGAGAAATTCCCTTGAGGCACCATACCAAGCCATACCTAACCAGGCCGAGCCCCGCCTAGCCTAACGACACCGGACCATACTCTGCCGCGCCCAATGTGCTTTTTGAAAAAAGAGTCCTTTTAAGAGCTTAGAAAAAAAGAATACCGCAAAAAAAACCATGCCTTACCACACCGAACCAAGCCCAACCCTGCGATATCTTGCCGTACCGAGCCTAGCCGGACCATAACCAGCAAAACCGCAAATTAATTATCCATCCCACACGAATTCACGCCAGTTTGAAGGGATAATGCCGTCTATTAAAGCTTTTACGATCATTCCTTGATGCCGCTGATCTGCGCGTAGAACATGACAACGGCGGCAAAGAGTTCTGAGATTTGACATTTCATTGGTCCCACGTTTGCCAGAAACAATGTGATCGATTTGAGCGGTACTAATTGTGACCTTTATGCCACAACGGACACAATGGAAAAGATCACGCGCCAATACCCTTTGCCGTGTTACTTGCCACACCTCTTTTGGTTGGCGGCTTTTAGGCATCGCACACTTCAAATCGTTCAAGGTCAAAACGGCCAAATCCTATTTTTCGTCCGTCCCCTAGACCTGCAAAGGATCCTGCATCTCGTACTATCGCCTCCATTACAGGTGTGAAAACTATCGTATTGTCAAACTCAATGGTGAATTCAGCCTTCCATCCTGTAGAGGCAGCGATTCGGTATCGTACATTGCGGCCTCTGCTGGCAGGGTTCACAACTGATCTGACATCTAGGTACACAGGCGCAGTTTTGTCTTGGGTTAGATCTTTCTCTTCTGGTAGATATCGATCAATATAAATTTCTTCTTCCATCACACAAAGGGTAGCCACTAACTTAGGCTGCATGCTACCTTTACCTTGTTTGGTATGCCGTGCGCCATCCCGCAGACTGCCAAAAATGTAGGATCCTTCTACGTACAATTGGTTATTGGTTGTTTTGAGTACTGTGGATTTCCACTCATCAGGATTATTACCAGCCACTCCAGCGAGAGCTTTTCTTCCAAGAGGAATGGCCTCCATTGAAAATCTATGAAACAATAGTGGGCGTTTCCCAATTATAGATATTTTTGCTTTTACAATCGACATAACTACCCCTTTGTTGTATGTGTATCCTCTTGGTTCTGATGAAGATCGAACCAGTCTTCTCGGTCATCGCAACCGCGCAATTCTTTGACAGTCACGAACCCTCTTGTGAATTTCTCTATCGATTCCGCTGTGCGTTGGTAAGGCTTAGTAAGCCCATTGATTAAATTCCAATAGGTAGCCCTTGAGATGCCGCAACCTTTGCAAAAGCGAACGCATGTCATGTTATATTTGGTAACAAATTCTTTTATGTTCATGTCAATCTTCTGCTTGTCTATACAAAGTCTTCCCTATGCGCAGCCCACAACCAATTCCCATTACGAACACGCTCAAAATAAAGGGCCAATTACTCATCGATGATCCAGTCTGTAGCGAGCACATCTTCTATAGAAAAAAAATAAGGATCGAAAGTGTTCCTCTTCGGATCATTCGCTCGGTAGCACCCATATTTTGCAGTTTGTGTGTTACCATGGATGATGAGGATTCGAGTAAACCCACACCAGCCTGTTTTACGACGGATGTGTTTGCCGTCTTTCAATGCTTGAATCGCTTCATCAAAAGTTAAAGTCTCCTTTAACATGTTTTTAATCACTTGTGTTCCTCTTCCTGAAAATTTGCTCTGTAGCATTTTGTAGCCAACAAAGCCCCATGTGGCAATTACAAAGACTATTGATATAATTAGTAGTGCTTGTTGCTGTGACATTGAATCGTTTTTTTATCTAGTTTGTTTAAAATTTAAAATTAACACTAGCGATGTTAATTTACTTTACTTTTGAAGCAGAATACACACGATGGTGGATTTAATCAACACTAAAGTGGGTGTTTTGTCTTGTTGAGGCTCTGTACCCTAGTGGGAAAGGGACTCCATGGTAAAAAGCTCTGCGAAAAAAGATCCGATTCTATCTGAATTCGCTAGAAAAGTACGAGTCAGGCGCTATGATCTTGGCCTTACGCAAGAGGAACTAGCTGAGCGAGCCGACTTCCATGTTAATTATATAGGGGGCATCGAAAGAGCAGAACGCAATGTATCATTAACCAGTCTGCTGTGCTTAGCCAAGGCACTGAAATGTTCCGCGAAAGACTTGCTTCCCGAGTAGGGGTTTAAGAAGAGTAGGCTGCGGACTAGCATTGAAGGGGCAGGATTTATCCGTGTCGTTTAAAAACTTATATTAAATCCACAGCTGGATTAAAACAAACCAAATCATACCAAAATTGCAATTAACTAGTTAATTGCAAAAAAATTATAGTTACAGCCAAAACAAATCCCATTGTTTTTGTTCTGAACCCCTTGTCAGTCACCGTGTGAATTTTGCGGGGCATCAGTGCGGTTATTTGACTAAATATTGTTTCAACTACCTTGTGTTTCGGGAACTCTCTAGAACTATATAGGAAATATTTTTAATAGACGCAAATCAAATTTGGTGTAGTATGTTTGCCTATTAGACCCAAAGGACTAAAAAGGGCAAACCAAATAGCACAAATGCATAAAATTGAGCCGGGTTTTTCTTCAAGCAGTGTGTGTGCATCGAGCTTCTTTGATGATGCGGCATGCTCTTTTTTACAAAAAATCTTCTCTAATGGTTTTAATATTGAAGCTAAATTGGAGAGTTTTTCCAATGAGAATTGGAAAATTCAAGAGCCTTCAGGCAATGCTTGGGTGGTACGCATTCCAACGCGTATAGCGCACAGTTTGTGCCATCAATCACAGGAAAAAGCTGTTTTGGATTGGGCTTTTCGTGAAGGGTTTTCTCTTTTAGAGGTGGCCGGTTATGCTGAGAAAGAGGGCTACTTATTAACACCTTTTCTTTCTGGGAGGTCTTGCTCGAAATTGGATTTTCAGACGCCTGTCTATTTGCGAGAAGCTCTAGATCTTTTATCCCGCTTGCACATCAGCAAAACAGCTCCCATTGAGGTTCAATTTGATCCTTTGGCGCGTTATACAGCAACCGTCCAACAAGCCCTAGAAGAGGGGATTGTTTTTGAACCGGAGGTGCATGAGATTGCAGGAGAGCTAAGAGGATTCTTAACGCACATGTCAAATAGATGCTTTTACATGCTACCCTGTCATAATGATCCGTCTCCTGAAAACTTTTTTTGCCAGGATGGGCGACTCTACCTTCATGATTGGGAGCTTGCGCGAAGAAATGACCCAATGTGGGATTTAGCACACTTCTCCGTGATTGCTGAAGTTGAGCCTGAGATCCTATTGAGCTTGTATCCCACGTCAGACCCTTTGGCCAGAGAAAAAATTCTATTTTTTCAACCATTTGTAGTTTTCAATACTGCCGTTTGGGGTGCTTTAGAGCGCGCCAAGCTTAGTCCTGGGCTTTCAAAAGAGAGAGTTGAGCTATTGTATCGAACTTTTTTGGGAAAGAGCCTTGCTCTAATCAAGAGCGAGCTTTTTCAAGTTGCTTTAAAAAAATTAATTTAAAGGAGCATGTGTTATGAGTGTTAAGCCTGTTTTATCCGAGTCAAGAGATCCCTTCCCCAATTTTCAGCCGCAGACAGAAATTTCCACTCTTTTTTTGGAATATAATCGCCATCTTCTTCTGTTGATGCGTAGTCATAAAGAGGATCAGCCAGCCACATGGGGTGTTCCGGGTGGCAAAGCGGAGAGGGGAGAGACTCCTACTCAGACTGTTTTAAGAGAATTACAAGAAGAGACTCAACTGGAATACTCCCCCGGAGATGTTAAATACTGTGGGCGCCGTTACGCGAGAATTCCAGGTTGGGATTATATTATTCATCTGTATCAAGCTGAAGTGAAGGAGCAGCCTGAAATCCGACTGGATCCAAAGGAGCATTCTAATTTTGAATGGGTCTCTATACATGCATTCAAGTTAATGCCTCTGATGAAAGGACAGGCGGAAGCTTTTGATATTTTGTATGCAGATCGCCTCTGGCAACGCTTGGATCTGAACAACTCTCCAGAAGCGAAAGAGGTCGATAAAGCACGCTCCCTTGTCCTGCGGAAGGGAGATCGTTCCCTATGCTTTGATGAAACAAGACGTTTTATTGTGAACCTGATTGGAACATCGGGATCAGGTAAAGGCACACAAGGGGAGATGCTGTCTCAATTATTTAATATTCCAAATATCTCGGCTGGGGATCTGTTTCGTGATGAGTTTCGAGCCCAATCAAAATTGGGAGGAATGATTCAGGTTTTTGATCAACAACACTATCCAGCTTATTTACCAGATGAAATTCCGATGGGCATGATGAGTCGACGATTGGCGGGAGAGGATTGCCAAATAGGGTTTATTCTCGATGGCTTTCCGCGTACAGAACAGCAGGGCGCTGTAACGCGAGAAGTTTTTTTTAGAAAAAATGATTTTCATGTTCCTCTATTTATGGATGTTCCAGAATCTGATATTTGGGAACGTCTACCTGGTCGTTCTATCTGTCCAGATTGCGGGGTTCAAGTGCGGAAATTTGATGAGAATCCTTGGCCTGGATTTTGTCCAGTAGAGGGTAAGACAGGGAAGATGGTGAAGTTGGACAAGCGCGCAGAAGATATAGACCAGAGCAAAACAGAACGGCGCTTAAAAATGTTTTCCGATAACCGGGAAGGAATTTTAAGCAGTATGGGAAAACGTGATGCTGTGACGACATTTTCGCTCAACAATCGAATTCCTCCAAGAGAGGTACTACACCAGCTGTGCGAGCGTGTGCAGCAGCGTTTAGATCAATTGGCCCAAGCAGAGCCTGGTGCACGGATGAGCCGCTCCTCCTCCCTATGGGCTTGCGCGGCTGTTGGAGCCTTTGTTGCAGCAGCTATTTTCATGCATAAACGAGGAGCCCCATGAGTTCATCCTCTCTACGCACAGTGATTAGTGGTTCCTATAGACGGCATTTACAAGAGTTGTACGCGCTAAAAGAAGAGCTTGAACGCATTGGTATTGATGTTCTTTCACCTATTGGGACAATTGCCGTCAATCCGCAAGAAGAGTTCGTTTTTTTGGATGCGGATCTGATTCATGATAAGCGATTGCTTCAAGATTCTGTTTTTGGGAAAATTCGGATGTCGGGATTTCTTGTGTTGGCAAACTTTGATGGGTACATGGGGAATGCTGCTTTGATGGAAATTGGGTACGCCCTCTCATTTGGTCTTCAGATTATGACAATTGAACCTGTGAAAGACCCAAATATCAGTCTCTACACTCGGCTTCTATATGATGTTTTTGTTGATCTACAACCAATAAGCAAGAAAAAGAGGTTACATGCAGCAATTAATTGAATCGCAAATCACAGAATCAGTCGCTGACCTACAGAGCTCATTTTACACAAATGGGTATCTGTTTATTCGTTCTTTTTTTTCAAAAAATCAGATCATGCAGATTCGAGAGCGCATCATTGCTGTTTTAGAGATGGAAGGGTGGGGCCAATGGGAATCGGATCTATTTGTTGCAGTAGAGCCCGCCCATAGGATCAATTCAGAGAAGTTTTATCAATGCATTAATCGGCTCATGCAAGAAGAGATATTGCATGAAATCTCAGAACATCCACTTTTAATTTCTTTTCTAAGCCAATTGCTGGGTGAGCCGGTCTATTCGCATCCCCGTAAAATGGTGAGAATTACCTACCCCTATTTGATGAATCCAAAAGATCGCGTGCCCCCGCATCAAGATGTAGTTTATGTTAAAGGGGAGCGTGACACCTTTACCGCATGGATGCCTTTGGGAGATTATCCTCCGGATCAGGGCGGCCTAGAGGTCTCTCCCCAGTCGCATCGAAATGGGTTATTTCCTATGGCAGCAAATAGTGAAGGGAGATTTGGTTGCACAGCTATTGAAGAGCAGCTGACAGATTTTGTTTGGCTTGGGGCTCACTATCGTCCTGGGGATCTTTTAATTATGCATTCGTTAACATTGCATCGTTCGGGTATCAATGAGAGCCGTCAATTTCGTCTTTCGCTAGATTGTCGCTTATCTTCTGCTCTACGCTCAATTAATGAAGAGCAACTTCTACCACCTTACTATCCTCATGTTTCTGAGTGGGAGGCCCTATCTAAAACCTGGAAAAATCCAGCGCGTTTTGAGCCACCTGCCACCCTGAAAATTCATCCAAAAGATCAGTCGCTGGCAGAGGTGCTACTCAAGTCTACTAGGTTTGCCCAATGACAAAAATAGCAGTTGAGTATCAAAATTATCAGCAGTCTCAGCTTATGAATCAGCTAGCTGCATATGCGCATGAGGGAGAGTATCGCGGGCAAACAAGTAGCGCGACCTATTCTGAAATTAGGTCTAGAATAGAGGCCATGGACCTTCTTCCTGGCAGTCATATTCTCGATGCAGGCTGTGGGAATGGGTCTTTTAGCCTGCCACTTGCAAGCCATTTTCCCTATTTTATCAAGGGGATCGATTTAGGAGAGCGCTTGATTGATACTGCCAACAAGTTGGCCTTAGAAGCCGATCTTGGAGAGAGAGCTCAATTTTTTACTGGGGATTTTGCTAATCCTTTACTTTATACCGAACTATTCAATGCGGTTCTTTGTATAGGCAGCCTCTACTGGGGACAACCATTAGCTATTATCCTAGACATTTGGCATCGAACAACTCGTCCAGGCGGGCAGCTTCTACTGTTTTCCAATCTGGCATATGGAACTTTGAGTGCAGATGAGCAAGAGGCTATAGGGGAGACTCGGTTTTTTCCAGCATTGACAGTGGCGCATGAATTATCCCAACATGGATGGGCTCTATGCGAATGGTCAGATGCAACTGCAACATACATCGCATGGCTGCAACGCTTTTGTGATAAAATGGAAGCGCTCTCAGCTGAGCTACATCTCGAAATGGGAACAGATCGAGCGTCTAAGCTCATCCGTCGATTTACCACTTACCTGACGCTTGCTAAGAAACAAGCTGTGCGCCGCATTATTTTAAGAGCAGAACATGTTTAATATAGAATCAGTATTTGATTGGAAAGCCGCACTCCTAGTTTACGGATGTCGTGTGGGTTCCTCGACTGAATTTTCATTTGTAATTTCTTTAAAAAAAATCCATCTCTACGCTCATTCCAATGAGAAAATTAATCAACCTCTTCCCGATGACCTGCTTCTCTCTGATCAAACAATTGCGCGAATTCGCTACCGATCCCAATCGCCGTTTGTTCTTGAATCTATAGAGGGAGGATACCAGATTCGACATGAAGCCAGCGGCAAATCTCTTTCAGTGCGTCTGGTGCCGCGCCCTGGATTTTCTGAAGTGAAAGTATCGGAGTTGCCTATCTCTTCGATCTGTTCTTTCCTCGGGGTAGATCTGCTCGGCATCTCGCCTAGTAATTATTGTTTCTACTTTCAAACTAAGAAACAATGCAAGTTTTGTGAAATTCTGCCGACTTTTAAAAGCGAAGTGGAGTTTCCTAAAACATTTAAAAGCCTGGATGTCATTGAAAAATCTATATTAGCTGCACTGCAAAATGAAGAGCGGCTGCGGTTTGTAGCAATTACAACGGGCAATATCTATAGCTATGATGCGACTGTGGACTATTTTGCAGAGATCGGGGAAAGATTACAAAAAGCAGAAATTTTTCAACAAGCGGAACAGGTTTTGGCGACTCTCATGCCACCAGATGATCTTTCCAAGATTGCGCTTCTTCGAGAAAAAGGATTTACGAAAATTTACTTCCCTCTTGAAATATTTGAGTGCGGCCATTTTAAGGTGGTGTGTCCTGGTAAAGCTGAATTTGGCTATGATCGTATTTTGAAGGCGTTAGAAGTAGCAGTTGAGGTCTTTGGTGTTGGAAATGTCTATACGAATTTTGTGTATGGCATCCAATCACTCAACTCCTCCCTAGATGCTGCAAGTTATGACCCAGAAGAGGAAAATCGACTCTCGCTCATAGCCGTTAAAGAGATGCTGGCAAGGAAAGTAATTCCTGCGTTTACCCTCTACCACTATGGTGGGTATAATGCCCTTGGAAATATAGAACTTGATCTGGATTGTACTAACGCTTTTTTCCGTGAATGGGGGCGTCTTGTTTACGATTCAAAGCTTGTTCCTGCGCAACAACAGGCGGTACTTTTTAGCTCTCTTTCCCTTTCGAATACATTGTTTAATGATGGGTTTCTTTTAGCACATAACCAGGAGAATGCTATATGGACGTGAACCAAATAATACTAGCCTGTTGTGCTTTTGTTTTGGGCGTGGCAGGTAAATATGCTGACTTAGTGAATGAGCATGGATTGAAAGAACATTTTAAGGGAGCTGGCATTTTATCTGGTTATCTTTGGGGTGCAGCGGGGCTTGGGATGTTACTGAGTTCTCCTTTAGGAGGACTTACCTATGTGGCTCACATTCTGTACTGGTTTTGGCGTGTCAAACTCGAATACCCAAACCATGCTCTTGCTGGGGTTATTATGCTGCTTTCTGCATTCTTCTTTCGTGGGGAATTTTTACAAGCATATCGATGGGATCTTATTCTCATATTTTTTGCCTACTTGAGCACAGGGTATATTCAGACCTACTTTAAAAAAAATTACCCTGCTACAGCCCCCTTTTGGCGCTTAAGATTTAGAATCTATTTGATTCCTGTCATTTATGCCCTTTATACTAAAAGCTGGGATCCCATCATTGCTACAGGATTTGGAATGGTTGGTTGCGAATGGATTACATTGAGTTTTCGTGACTATTGGGAAGATAAAAGAGATGTTTTGAAGAAGGTGACCTGAGTGATAAAATTTGCATTTCGTAAAACTCCTTTCTATTTTTTACGTCATGGAGAAACGGATCATAATGTGCACAAAATATACGATGATGTGACAGAGATCCATTTGAATGAGGCCGGCAAGCAGCAAGCCCTTCAAGTGCAGCAGGTTTTCCGCCCCGTGCCTATTGCCACTGTCTGCTCTAGCCCTCTCCTAAGAGTGCAGCAGACCAAAAATATTGTCCTAGGAAATAGGCCTTTCCAAGACGTGGTTTTAGATGAGTTGCGGGAATGCCCAAGTGCTCTTTGGCGCCTATTTTTAGCAGAAGAGATTCGCACACTCACACTCGAAGAGTGGGACCTGATTAATGAGTTTACCCATCGCATAAAAATTGGGCTTGAAAAAGCATTAGCTTATGAAGCTCCTCTTCTAATAATTGCGCACGGGGGGACATATTGGGCCCTGGCGCATCTTCTACAGCTGCAGGGAGATCGCAAAATAGGCAATTGTATTCTTACCTATATCTCGCCGGAAGCTTCAGGCGTTTGGCGAGCAGAGCCTATTTTAGGGAGTTAGGCTATGTCAGAATTTTATCTAGAAAAGCCTTCTGATTTTGCTAAAGAGCTGGAAGTAAGTACTGTATTTATGGAGTGTGAGGGGAAGTTGCTGTTGCTTCTTCGCGCTCACTGTGAGCTCTCTCCGCATACATGGGGGGTACCAGGCGGTAAGCTTGAGAAAGGAGAGACTCCCATGCAGGGACTTGTCCGTGAGATATGGGAAGAACTGCGACTGGCCTCCCCCCCAGATGAACTTGAGTTAGTGCATTCTCTTTATGTGCGCCATCCCAAAGTTAAGTATCAGCTCCATCTGTTTCGCTGGAGGCTTTCTCTGATTCCAGCTGTGCAACTAGATCCCAAAGAGCATAGCGCTTACCTATGGCAACCCATTGAAGGCTTTGGGGATGTTCCTTTATTGGAGGGCCAACTTGAGGCCTTCCACTTCGTTTATCCTTAAACCTCCTCAGCCTTTAGGCGGAGAGGTTCAATTTACGGGATTCTTGTGCTAAGGCCGCAATACTATACCCAAACAACTTTTCAAGTTATTTGGGTATACCTACGGTAGCATCTGTACTGCCTTGGGCCCGCTCTTAAAAAGAACCGGTAATTTTTCTAAGACGTCCAATTTATTTTTTGAATTACTCAGGGCTGATTTGGGTGTGAGAAAACACGTTTACAGGAGATTCTCTGTTTTTTTCTATTAGGTTTATTTTAGTCGACTTAAGTCTTGATCAACACAAAAAACACCCATAACACCTATCAAAGATGCTTCCCAACGCATTTGTTGGCTTTAAAATGCCTCAGCTGGAAATAAAATCTAAAGACCACTGGAGGACCACTAAGGGCTAAAAGACGACAACAACAGCCAACAAATAGAGGTGGATGGAAATGGACCAACTGCCTTATACTCTTGCTGTTAGTCATTGTAGTTTGTTGTCGAGGGGAGGGGATCTGCGGAATCATAACCCGCAGGTCGCTGGTTCAAGTCCGGCTACCGTCATCTTGTGTTCCGCTTGTGGCGGAATTTTTGCTCTCCTTTTCCTGTAAAATTAGAAAAGAGGCTGCTGACTAACTAAAGTTGGTTGACTGCAATCTCCATTGATACTCTTTATTTTTAGGTTTATCGACGTGCTGGGTGGCTCTGGCTTTTTGTGCTGTGATCCATTCTGGATTATTGCCATCGGCGCCCCAAGGTGCCTCGATTTTTTCCAATGTATAAGCGCCTTGTATAGGACGACCGTTTGCATCCACACTTTTCTTTGCTTTAACGAAAACGAATGTTTTTTTTGCCGCCGCTTGAATTTTAGGATTGACTTTAGGATCATAACATAATTTCCAAGCCCGCCGGAGCTCTTTATTTGTGACACGATCGTTGTTAGCTCCTTCTTTAGTCATAATGGTCTCTGGGGTAGAAGGCCACGGATTAGCATCGATATCGATGTCGAAGATAAAAGGGTTCACAGCGAGATTTTCTTCAATACGTTTTGCGTTTTCAATGACAGCGTTTGTGACTCCAGCTTTACAAATATAAGAGAAATGACGTTGCTGGTCATCTTTTACACCAGCTTCATTAACATCTTTTCCTAAGGACTCCCGAAGGCGGTCGGCTTCACTTTCTAAGCAATAACGGACAATATTCATTTGTCGCCCTTGCACAGTCGTGTTGCCATCTGACTGCGCCATGCGATAATCTCCTAGTTCTCCGCATGTATAGACTCGCTTGATAGGGAACTCTGCAGGCGTTAGCCGAGGCTTTTCAACGGCCCAGTTTCGTGCTGGTATGGGGGGGTGGGGCAGCTGGTGGGCTTCTTTCGAATAATTTTCTAGGATAGTGGCTAGCTCTCCATACTTACAATGTTCCCAACCGTAGACTGTAATGTGTTCGGTGCCTGGAGGACAGAGGTCCAATACGGAGCGTCTGTCAATGCTTACCATATCATCGATATCCTGAGATCGGATAACGAATTTAGGATCAGAAACATTTAGTACAGAAGACATTGCAGCAGACATGTTTACAACTTATAATTATATGTTATTGTATTTTAATTACATTATAGCGTACATTTTAATATAATTCAATTAATTCTATAATTAAATATTTTAATTATTATTAGTCATTGATAATGAGATGCTTGCAAAACTGCCAATCTATTCAACTTTAAATATCTTGTTGGAAGGAGGGGTCTGTAGAATGAACCTATCCCTTAATGAGCATATGGCTGATTTTTGAAGGATTTTTCCGCATCTTTCGGAGCAATGAAGCAGTGCTACTTACTCAAGTATGTCCTGCTTCATTGCTTCTTTCAATGACGTGATTTTTTTCAATTCTTCCAGCAGAGCGTGCAATTTTTCCATTGAGATGGGCGATGTCGTTGATGAAATCAATCACAAGTAAAACAGACGAGCTCATGGGCTTTGCTCGGTGTGATTCATCTCTTCGCTGATCCCAAAGAGACGCAAAGGGTTTAATGTTTTTGGTGTTTTCACAGCTTGTTTAAAGATTCCTTTAACGTATGTCCAGACTCCAGCTTGTCCAAAGATTTTTGCAATCAGATCTTTTGTGGGGAATCCATGTTCACTGCTGATCTCATTAAATTCCCAACGGTCAAAATGTTGTTTTTTAGGCACTGTTAAACCCGTGACTGAACCTAATCCGGAAACCTCTACACTGATATTTGTTAATACAAGCTTGTGGATAATTACCTTTTTGTTGTGAACATCTTCAGTTTTATTTTCATTAAATCCAATGTTTGTCCAATTGCTGATCCCATTTTTTAGGTCAGTAACTTGAATATTTAAATAGACTCCATCAAGTGTAATCAGATCGAACTCGATAGGATCCCGAAAAAGATGGTGAAAGTTGTAATTGATCTCCGTCTCTTTAACTTTAAAGGCAGCTTCTCTTTTAAATCCTTTTGGATTGTTGATGTGAAAATTTTTTATTTTTGTTTTGCTCTCGCCAATGTCAATGCTTTCGAGCAAGACGCGAACCCCCATTTTGCTGGTTAAATAACTAGAAAAGAGGGGAGCTTTGAGAAGGTAAATAGAAACAATCAGCGCCAGAATAACGATTAGGATCAACTTCCATCCGTATTTTTTCATAAATACCCTCGTCTTCTGGATAAACAATAGATAATTATATCTCAACAGAAATAGAGGTTATACCCAAACAACCTGAAAAATCGGTCTTTGTCGGCGTCGGCTTTGTTGCAGGGTTCAGATTCTCACTCGCGCCTTACCTCTCGGCAATGGTCGCTTGCTCCGCATTGGGTAATTTCTTCATGTCGGTAGGGTTTGTTCTACTGTTTGTTGCCAATTAAGGTGTTTTGGGTTGAGGTGATCTCCCAAACGTCGTTATTTTTAATGAAGGTGTGTGTGAAAACCCCTTTCATCAGCTCTTTTGATAGGATGTCGTTTATAGGTTTTGTCACTTCCCAATAGACTTGGGTGATGACAACATCTGGTTTTACCTCGCGCATTTTCACATCCAGCACTTCGAATATGGAGCCTTTTAAGAACGTTTCGTGAATTTTTTGATGCCGTTCCTCAATCTCTGATCTTCCAGAGAAGGCCATCCCGAAGATATTGATAAAGTCGGCATCTTCTGTATAGTGGTCAGCAAATCCTTTTCCTGCATGTTCATTCCATGAGAGTGTAAAGTGGTGGATAATCTGATCAATATTGAGGCGGTCTTGAGTCTCTATAGCAGATAATGATGAGAGAGAGAAGATGGCAAAAAAGAGAGAGAAGAGCTTCATCACAGACTCCTGTTTTTTAGTTTAGCGTATGGATTCTTTCTTGTTTTTGTCATTAAAAAAAGAAAAAAGCTTGGTGGCACACCGTCTCTCCACCTCTCCAAAATGGATCGGATTCTCGTCTTCGATAAGGGCTCAATCATTGAGCAAGGCTTCCCACCTCGAGTTGCTATCCCGTAAGGGGCATTACGCCCACATGTGGCAGATGCAAGCTGGAGGTTTTCTTCCTGAAACTGATAGAAAAAAATAGACTTTCTACAACTTACTTGTTATTAATGATTTGCGTTAAGTTTTAATTTGAAATTAATATTTAAATTAAAATAATAAATATGCTATAATTGTCATTATAAAAAGGATGTATAATGTCAACAGTTACTAGAAAAAGCAGTGAGACGGCATATTATGAGCAAGTACCCGGTCTCTCGCCTCTGGATCGAGAGCGAGTCTCGGATGATCGCGTCAATGCTGTTGCGGCGAATCGATTCAGCCTCATGCTAAATAGCGCAACGGATTGTACATGGGCAATGGCGGCAGCTCTCGGTTCTGGTCTGAATTTGCGGGCTACAAGCGCCCTGCCTTCTGCATCTTTGCCTTTTCTAGATCAGATTACAGCGCCTGCATGGCAGCAGCAATTTTTAACTCAATCTTATCTTTCACTCCTTGCTATGGTGCCCGTTCTCATTGGGTATGTGGCTTATTGCAAGGCAAATAACAAACCAATTTCTGTAGCCGATATTATGGCAAAAATCCTAGGCCCGCTTCTATCGATTGGGATGTGGAATATGGCACAAACTTTGGGATTGTGGCTTGCAACAAAAGCCTCTGTGGCAGCCTCTTTTCTTGCCACGAATCTGATTGTAGCACCTCTTGTTGGAATTTTCTCTGGATTGACTCAGTGGCTTGTACCGCTAATCTTAAAATTGGCAACAGATGCCACAGAAAGAGCAAAATATAAAGAGAATCCAGCACTTCTGATTAAGGAATTTTTCTTAAATATTACCATTGGGATGATTCCAGGAGCTCTCTGGCAAGTGCTCTATGCAGCTCTTTTACCCGTTTTGATTCCCTTAGGGCCGGGAGGGCTTATCCTATTCGGACTCATTATAGCAGCATCTGTAATGGCTGCAAATTATACGACAGCAAAAGTCATAGACTTCTTTAAGGAGTGGATGGATAAACAGAAGGAGCCTTGTTCAGAAAAGATCCCTCAGATCTTATCTTCCCTTACCCCAGTCATTAATTAGAAACATTATACCCAAATAACTTTTCAAGTTGTTTGGGTATAGCACAGCCTGAAAAAGTTATGGCGTGTTCATGAACATATCCCTTAATGATCATAGATTTTTTTAAAATTATAGAGAATTTTATTAAAGGCCGTAGATACAATTGCCAAAAAAAAGGAGGGATTGTATGGCTCGGATCTTTGGTATTTCTCTGTTAGCTTTTTTTGTTTTTTCTACGCTCTATTCTGAAGAACCAGGAACGTATCAGTTTTTAGGAACACATTTTCTTGCAAGTTATTGCGATTGTGATCAAAAAGCTCTGACGGATGTAGAAGCTCTTGCAGAAGTCATGCGCCTTGCTGTAAACCTGTCGGGAGCAAAAGTATTGGAATCGATAAGTTGGGTCTTCCCGCCTAATGGATTTACGATGCTTTTTCTTCTCTCTGAGAGCCATGCAAGTATTCACACCTACCCAGAGCAAGGCCACTGTTTTGTCGATCTATTTACGTGTGGCGAACACTGTTCGGCAAGCCGATTTGATGCAGCGCTTCGGTCGTATCTTAAACCAAAGAGAGTGAATGAAAAGCTGCTTGTGCGTAATGAAGAGATGTAAAATTAATTTATGTTAAAATTTTTTTATAGATACAAAATAAGTGCTTGGGTATGAAGGGGGTTAGATCGAGAAAAAACTCGACAAGCACACAGGAGAGGTTCCATGGCAAAAAAAGCAGCCCCTAAGAAGAGTCCAGCGAAAAAAGCCGCCCCAAAAAAGAGCGTTGCAAAAAAAGCTGCTCCTAAGGCGAAAAAAATCGTTAAAAAAGCAGAAAAAGTAGTAAAAAAACCTGTGAAACAGGCAAAAACTGCAACTGCGAAATTGATGAAGAGTATGTTTGGTTCAAGTTGCAGCTCTTGTAAATAAACAGACAAGAGGTTAGTTTCTAGGCGGTGCCAAAGTCTTAAGGTTTGAGCATCGCCGATCTTTCTTTTCAGATCTAAAATCTTTCTAGCCAGAATTGGGTTGGATAGTCGTGAGGAAATTTTTCCAAAATCTCTTCAAAAGCAGATTTTGCCTCTTGGCTTTTTCCCTCTTCAAATAGTTGATAGGCGAGGGTGAAGAGACGGCAGAGTTCAATCTCTTCTGGTTTTGCACATAGTGTAGGATCGCCTTTATAGAGCCCAAAGAGTTCATAAATCTTAACAGCGGAACTTTTACCTTTAACACGGACAAGATCTAAAGGGCGTGTGACAAAGAGATCTTTGATTTTACTCTGGACAGGTTCGCTAATAATGGTTGCTGTTTGATAGATCTTATCTAGATCTTGTAAATGAGCCGCCAAGTTAACAGCATCGCCCATCACAGTATAATTCATCCGTTCACTTGTGCCAATATTGCCAACAATAACAAGCCCTTCGCTGATGCCAATACGAGTCTTAAATTCGGGTTCCTGATTTTTCCTGCGCTCGGCATTAAATTTTGAAAGAAAGATTTGAAAGCGGAGTGCTGCACGAGCGGCACAAGATTCTGGATCTCTGATCTCTTTGGGAGCGCCCCATAGAGCCATGATACAGTCGCCAATGTATTTATCAATAGTTCCTTGTTCCTCAATAATAATTTTGGAGAGTCCATCGAAATAGGCTGCAAGCAATGGCATCAGATGTTCAGTAGGGTATTTTTCAGCAATTGAGGTAAATCCACCAATATCTGAGAAAAAGACGATAAGTTCTTTTTTTTCGCCGCCAAGAGTGATGTCAGCTCCTCTTTGAACCAGATCACGCACAATTTCATGAGGCACGTAGCGCCCAAAGGAACGAATCGCGCTTTTTAGCGATTCGATGGCTTTTTGCATCAGGAGGATCTCTTTGATGTAGGATTTTGGCTGTTTTGTCTCTGAGAGATCAAATTGTTGAATTCTATGGATCTCTTCAGAGAGCTGCACAATCGGTTTTGAAATACGTTTGGAGAAAAAAGAGATAACAATAACAGAGATCGAGAGTAGGAGAAGTGAAAGGAGAAGAATTTCTTTTTGAATCAATATGGAGTGAGAAAAAAAATCTTTCAAAGGGACGATGATCACGATAAGCCAACTCTCTTCTCCAACAAAAGAGGCGCTTTGAATGTGAGCGAGATAATCGATTTTATTGGAGGTAA
The DNA here is from genome assembly GCA_013287705.1 of Chlamydiota bacterium. Classification (GTDB taxonomy): domain Bacteria; phylum Chlamydiota; class Chlamydiia; order Chlamydiales; family Rhabdochlamydiaceae; genus JABDDH01. The sequence continues at coordinate 20,255 of JABDDH010000018.1, forward strand.
AGAGAAAATTACTTTTTTGGTGGAGCTGGTATGCGGCAAAAGCCTCGGAAAGAGCTTTTGGTGAAATGAGGGCGTTGTTCGGGTCCTCTGTTGGAGCGATAAGATCTCCATTTTTATTCAAAATAAACGCCTTGCCATTTTCTCCAATCGATTGTTTGGATAAGAATTGAGAAAAGACATCTAGAGTTAGATCGGCTGCAAGTACCGCAACGAGCTCTTTTTTTTTGTTGTAAATGGGGAGGGAGACCGTGATCCCTAACTTTTTATCAACAAAAAATTTATAGATAGGAGTCCAGTAGAGTTCATGATGATTGACTGCCCCTACAAACCAAGGACGTACGATTGGGTCATACGGTGTTGGATAAGTCTCTGTTCCAACAGTTTCTAATTGAGCATTTTTGTAAAACCGATTTGCACTTTTTGGTTCTGAGGAGTTATTAAAAATTTCAACAGAAAAACGGGCGTCTTTTGGCAAAGGTTTTGAGGGGTCGCTGATATAATTTGTTCTTCCAGAATCCTTAATAGAATCAATAGAAAAACCATTGCCATCTTTTGTTGAAAAATAGATGCGCGTGAGATCAGGGTTGTTTTCGACAACGGAATAAAAATATCTGCCAATTGGCCCATTTTCTTCCATATTGCTATCGTTGATATTAAAAATAACCGAGGAGGCTTCAATGAAATATTCAAAATTTTTAAAAAAGAAATCGAGTCTTTCAAAAATGATGTGGCTAACTTGCTGATCAAATTTTTTTGCTAGATCAAGAGTCGATTCTTTTTGCTTGTCGTAATTAAACCATATTGTAGTTGAAAAGGAGATGAGAAATAGGGTTAAAAAGAGCGTGAGAATATCAACGCGGAAAGTTCTCTGCTTTTTGAAGGCGGATATTGGATTGATCATATTTCGCATTGAAACAGATTGGATATATTTCTGTACAGAAAAGTGTCTCTTTAGGATAATACTTCGATATGAAACGAATCTACTCATCTCATCTCTCAGATCATCTCAATATGCCTATACGTCTACGCGGGTTTCTTCACACCGTGCGTTCTTTTGGCAAGCTTAACTTTCTTCTGATTCGCGATCAGGAAGGATGTGCTCAGGTTGTGGTACAAGACCCTGAGGAGTATCGCAAGATCGCTCATCTACAGCCAGGATCTATCATAACAGTTCACGGTACTGTGATCCAGTCATCTCAAGCAGGTCTTGGATTTGAGGTTGTCGATCCGAAGATCCATGTTGAGGTGTCGATCACACTGCCACCACCGATTGATTACTATAAGCCAGAGATCTCATCAGACTTAGAGTCGATTTTGGATAATCGTCCGCTTTCTTTACGCAATCGTAAAATCCAGGCGGTCTTTAAGATCCAAGCTGAAATTGCCCATGCGTATCGTCTCTATATGCATGATCAGGTACGCGCAGTTGAGTACTTTCCGCCGAATATTATTGGAGCCTCTTCTGAAGGCGGTTCTGAATTTTTCAACGTCGATTACTTTGGCTATACAGCAACTCTTGCGCAGAGCAGTCAGCTCTACAAACAAGTGATGGTGGGGGTGAATGAACGCGCCTATGCTATCACTCCATTTTTCCGCGCAGAACAGTCGCATACACCGCGCCATCTTGCTGAAGGCAAGCAGATGGAATTTGAAATGGGTTTTTTTGACGACTGGCATGAAATTTTAGATGTGCAAGAGGGGGCGATTAAGTCGATCCTAAGAGCTGTTCACGTCGCTTGTGCGACAGAAATTGCGCTTCTAGGTGGACAGATTGTTACAGCACCCATAGAGATTCCCTTCCCTCGGATCACGTTTCAAGAGGCGCAAGAGCTCTATTTTAAGAGAACGCTTGTTGATGAGAGGGAAGAGCCTGATTTGAGTCCGGCAGCGGAACGAGAGCTGTGCAAATGGGCGTTAGAACAGTATGGCACAGAGCTTCTCTTTGTCACCGATTGGAAAGTGAGCAAGCGTCCTTTCTATTCCTACCCGAGTGCTAAAGATTCTGATTTGACCAATACCTTTGATCTGTTGTGTGCCGGAACCGAGATCACTTCTGGGGGACAGCGTCGTCACACCTATGAGTCGATGTTGGAAGGCCTACTTCTTAAAGGAATGAATCCCGACAATTTTCTTGATTATCTCAGTATTTTCCACTTTGGCATGCCGCCTCATGGAGGTTTTGGGATGGGCCTTGAGCGGTTGACGATGACCCTGCTCAAGCTGAAAAACATTCGCGAGGCGTCTCTTTTCCCATCTGATCCTAAGAGAATTGCGGGCAATCGAATTAAGGCGAAGATCTTTTTTGGTGGGGAAAATATACGCAATGAGATCATCCGCCTCTTAAAAGATCGCGAAATGGGGTATGAGTATCTGGTTCATGAGACAACGCCGACAAGCGAAGACTCTGCGCGCGCGCGCGCAACCAAGCAAGAAGAGGGGGTAAAAGCTCTTTTATTGCGTGGCAAAAGCAGCAAGAAAAATTACCAGTTTAATCTCCCGTCTCACCTAAAACTCGATATGAAGCAAGTTGCGGACATTGTCGGTGAAAAATGCGAATTTGAAGATCCTGAGGTGATTTTTGAGCGCTTTGGACTCATCATCGGTGGTGTGCCTCCCTTTGGAACGCTTCTCAATCTGCCGACATACTATGACACTAGTATCAAAAGTTTGGAAAAGGTTGCTTTTAACTGCGGGCTTCCGACAGAGTCGATTGTTATGCGTGGGGAGGATCTGCTTGCTCTTGTAGAGCCTATGTT
>JABDDH010000019.1 GCA_013287705.1 Chlamydiota bacterium
CAATTAAGCGTGTAATCAAAGCCCCGGCGGCTCCAATAAGAATTGCGATACAGAGTGCTTGAGGGAACGTGATGGAAAGGTGAAGATTTGCAAGACCATTAAAGATGAGGCTGAGAGTAAAGGTGGCAAAGACGATGAAGACAAAAAGGGGCATCAGTCGAATCGTTGCTTGCGTTGGATTCATTGCGAAGAGGATCTTTTTTTGCAAGAAGATGAAGATGCAATAAGAGATGATGGCGCTGATTAAAGGGGAGACAATCCAGCTGAGTGCGATAGAGCCGACCTCTTGCCAGAGAATTGCATCGACTCCACCGATGAAGGCGCCAAAGCCGAGAATTGCACCGACAATGGCATGGGTTGTGGAGACGGGCCAGCCAAAATAGGAGGCAATCTGAATCCAGACGCTTGTTCCTAAAAGAGCGGCACACATGCCAAGAATCAGTGTCATGGGATCGTTGATAAACAGAGAGGTGTCAATCAGCCCGCTTTGCATTGTGTGAGAGACGTTGGAGCCGACAAAAAAAGCTCCGGAGAATTCAAGGATAGCTGCAATAAAAACGGCTTTTTTTAAAGTCAAAGCGCCAGAGCCTACTGATGTCCCCATTGCATTTGAGACATCGTTTGCACCGATGTTCCATGCCATGTAGAAGCCGACGAGCAGAACCAGAATTTCTAAAACCGACTTAACGTCCATCATGGAACCTCTTGTGCAAACTGCTTTGTTTGAAAAATTCGGAGATTTTTTTGCCGATTTTTAGAAACTGCTTGTTTCGTATCGCGCGAAGGAGCCGACTTTTCAGTGTCAGCAAGTGAGCAAGACAAAAATCCGCGAGAAAAGAACGAATTTAGCAAACAAATGAGGTTGGGCAAGAGGTTCATTTAAGTTCCAGCACCATCCGAATGCGGTTTGCGAGCCTCTCAGAGAGGTGGGCGAGTTCGCCGATTTCTTCAATTAGGCGGAGCCAAAGATAAAAATCTGGAGGGGAAAGGGTCTCTCCGATACTAAAGAGCTGTTTGAGAAAGGCGTGTTTCATTTTGTCTGTCTCATGCTCTTTATAGGCAGTCTGCTCGACCATCGATTTTACTTTTTCAGCTTCAATCCCGCCAAATGAAGATTCAAGGAGATCATCGATCTCTTGGATGATGTGACGGGCAGACCAGAACGTGTCGATGCTTTTTTTATAAAAAGGCTCAAGATCCTTGCTGAAACTCTCGAGGCTTTGTAGTGGACGCAGTGTTAAGAGAATACCGATATCTTCTGCTTTATCAGCAATACTGTCCTGGATTGAGAGAATTTCCAGAAAGTGGCTCCGATCAATCGGCAAGAAGATGCTACGTGGTAGATGGTTGCGGATGTCATTTTTTGTCAGATCTGCCTCATGTTCTAAAGAACAGAGGTCAAGAGAAAGACGCTCAATTTTGCCCATGTCCATTTTGACAAGGCTGTCTAAGATTTTCGACAATTTTTCAACACAGTTAGAGACCTTATTCATATGAGTCTGTAGCGGAGCGAATGGTGATTTTCCGAATAATTTAGCGATGTTGAGCATGAGTCTATATCGGGTTTTGTTAAAAAACAGTATCGTATCGCATCAGATGAAAATTGTCTTCTAAAACTCGAGATTCTCTAAATTTCAGAGAGAATTTGGATCTCGTTTTTTGTCAACTCGCGAGAACCCCCAAGAGGGAGAGATCCGAGAGTAAGAGGACCGAGGCGGATGCGGTGGAGCGATAAGATCTCCAGGTCGGCTTTGCCAAGGAGAAGACGGACTTCCCGTTTTTTTCCTTCTTGTACAATAATTTTGAGAGTTCCTTTGCGGACTTTTGTGACGCTGACAGGGCGAATCCAGCAGCCTTCAATCATGGCTCCCTCTGAGATCGAGACAAGGTGTTCATGGCTGATCTCTTGCCTTGTTTTAATTAAATATTCTTTTGTCAGCCCAAAGGAGGGGTGAATGACTTTTTGAGCAAAAAGACCATCATTTGTAATGAGAATGAGACCTGAGGTGTCTCGATCTAGACGCCCTACTGTAAAGAGTCTCTCTGAGAGGGGAGCAAAAAGATCGATCACAAGTTTTTTTGAGCCAATGCGTTTGCTGGAACAGATAAAGCCAGTTGGTTTATTTAGCATGTAATAGACTTTTCTCTCTTCTTTGGCGATCTGCTTGCCATTGACGAAGATCCTGTCGTCCCAAGAGGCGAGGGTTTGTGGAAGAGTGACAATCTCTCCATTGAGAGTGACTTTGCCGGCAAAGATCAGATCTTCGCATGCTCTACGAGAGGCGACCCCTGCAGAGGCCAGTAATTTGCTTAATCTTTTTTTTGTGGTGCTCATATGCCAAACAGTATAGCAGGATTGTCCAAGAATTAAAAGCCCGAAAAGAGTTATACTGCAATTTTGCTTGTTTGAGGAGGGAATGATGTATCTGATTTTATTGCGTCATGGACAATCAGCGTGGAATAAAAAAAATATTTTTACAGGGTGGGTTGATATCCCTTTAACCCGTGAGGGGATAGAAGAGGCTCTTTCTGCCGGACGTCAAATTGCTCATATTCCAATTGATTATATTTATACTTCAACATTGATTCGAGCGCAGATGACGACGATGCTAGCCATGAGTCAGCATAGCTCCGATAAAGTTCCTTATATACTACATCCTAATGAGGGAAGATTAGAGAGCTGGAGTAGAATTTATGGAGAAGAGGCAAAAAAAAATTGTATCCCCGTTACGTGTGCTTGGCAGCTCAATGAACGGATGTATGGAACCCTGCAAGGCTTAAATAAAGAAGAGACGAAAAAAGAATTTGGACAAGAACAGGTTCAGATCTGGCGTCGAGGTTATCAGGTGGCGCCTCCTGAAGGAGAGAGTCTTGAGATGACAGCTGAGCGAACGATCCCCTATTTAGAAGAGGAGATTATCCCTCATCTAACACGAGGAGAGAATGTCCTGATTTCTGCTCATGGAAATTCTTTACGTGCAATTGTGATGTACTTAAAAAAGCTGAATCAAGAAGAGGTTTTGAAATTAGAGATCCCAACAGGGCAGGCGCTACTGTATCGTTACGAGTTGGAGATGTGGCATGAAGCCGATCTATCTCGATAATCATACGGCTACGCGTCCCCATAAAGAAGCAATTAAAAAATGGGTAGAGGTGCAGCAGGATCAATATGCTTCTTGTTTGGCGTCCCATCAAATGGGGCAAGAATTAGTTGCGCTTAACAATAGTTGCCAGAAAAAAATATACGATCTTTTTGGAGCAAAAGAGACGCACCAATTTCTATTTACCTCAAGTGGGGCAGATGCGGTTTTTCAGTTTTTACATTCCCATTATCTCAATTACATTCGCCATACGGGAAAGTCTCAAATTATTACAACTTTTCAGGAAGATCCCTCCATTGTTTTGGGTATAGAGCGGCTAGAAGAGCTCGGCTGTTTAAAAAAAATTGCTCCTCTCTCCCCCTCGGGTTATTTAACAGCAGAGCTTCTTGAAAAAACGATTACGCCGCGAACCTCTCTTGTTAGCATCTCTTGGGCAAATGGGCTGACCGGAGTGATTCATCCGATTGAAGAGCTTATAGAGGTGTGTCAAGCGCATGGGGTGCGTCTTCATGTCGATGCCAGTTACCTAATTGGAAAACTTTTATTTCGTCTCGATGCTCTGTCTGTTGATTTTCTCACCTTTGATGGAGCGGTTTTACATGCGCCGATAGGAACCGGTGGATTGTGGGTCTCAGGGAAGGCTCCTTTTCGTTCAACCGCAGCTCAGCAAAGAGCTCCGAATGTTGCGGCTTTTGTTTCGATGACAGAGGCTTTAATGAAGAGTTTTTCTCTGACAGATCATCAGGTGACAGAGGTGGCGCGTTTGCGGGATCGATTTGAAAGGGGGATTCAGAGAGAATTTCCTGATGCTGAGATTCTTTTTCAAGAAAGCCGGAGAGTTCCAGGTTCTAGCGTGATCTCTTTTCCAGGGATGTGCGCCGAGGCGCTTTTATACCTGTTACAAAAATCTGGACTCTACGCTAATTGCGAAAGAGGCTATGTGCAGAGGATGGGTGGAACTTTAAAAGCTATTGGTGTGGATCCTTTTTTAGCAGGCTCTAGCGTCTCATTTGCTCTCTCTTATGAGACAACAGAGGTTGAGGTAGAACGTGCCATTTCCTTGATTGTTCAAAAAGCAGACGAATTGAGGAGAATTTCGGTATGTTAATTCAACCCTCTGTTTGGACGCGTTATAGCCGTTCATTGAGTGAGCGGATCGCCTTTACTCGCTATACAACAATCTGGAGTCAGGAGGATGCCGATGCGCGCAACCTTCATTTAGCGATTGGTCAAGACGGTTCTCTTGCAGAGGGAAGTCTTCTTATGTTCTATTGGCTTGTGGATTTAGAAGATGGTGTGATTGTAGATGCTGGATTCCGAGCCTTTGGGCCAAGTGCGCTGATTGGAGCTGCTGATGTTTTTTGCGAGCTCTGTATGCGCAAAAATTATGATCAAGCGAAAAGAATTGGGGCAGAGTTGATTGATAAAGCAGTGCAGGATCGATTAGGAGAACACGCCTTTCCAGAAGAGACAGCGCCCCTTTTAAATCGCGTTTTGATGGCTGCAGAAAGTGCCGCCTTTACTTGTGCTGGCATTCCTTGTACCGAAGCTCTCGCTTCGCCGCCTGTTTTAACAGAAGAGACGTATGAGTATCCTAATTGGGAGAGCCTTTCAGAGAGTCAGCAGATGAGCATTGTCGAAGAGGTGATTGCACTGGAAATTCGCCCTTATGTGGAGCTCGATGCTGGCGGAGTGAATGTTGTGCGGCTTATTGACAATCGTGAGGTGCACATTGTGTATCAGGGAGCTTGTACGACGTGTCATTCAGCAACAGGCGGAACTTTGAGCGCAATCCAAGAAATTTTACGCCGTAAAGTCCATCCAAACCTTCTTGTGATCCCAGATTTATGAAACAATTAATACCGAATGCCTTACGTGCAAATTCGTGCACGAATCAAGCTGCTAAGAAGCTCTTTTCGATTATGGACGAAAAAAAGAGCAATCTCTCTATTGCGCTGGATGTGACGCGTGCACAAGAGCTTCTTGCTTTGGCAGAGAGGTTAGGGGATTACATGGTTTTACTTAAAACCCATGTTGATCTACTCGACGATTTTACCCCTGATCTTCGCAAGGAGCTTCTTTCCCTTGCGACGAGGAAAAATTTTTTAATCTTTGAGGATCGTAAATTTGCAGATATTGGACAAACAGTCCAGATGCAGTATGAGGGTGGGATCTATCGCATTGCAGACTTTAGCCATATCACCAATGCGCATATCTTGCCGGGGCCTGGAATTATTGAAGGATTAAAAAAGGTCGGAAAAGATCGGGGACACGGTCTTTTGCTTCTTGCCGAGATGAGTTGTTCTGGAAATTTTTTGACAGAAGATTATACGCGTGCTGCGGTCTCTCTTGCAGAGCAGAATCTTGATTTTGTTATTGGGTTCATTTCTATGGGATCTCTGAGCGAAGATCCGCGTCTACTCCATATGACACCGGGGATCCAACTGCAAGAAGGAAAAGATCTACTTGGCCAAAGGTATAAGACTCCAGAGAGTGCTATTGAATCGGGATCAGATGTTTTAATTGTTGGGCGTGGAATTACCCATGCGCAAGATCCAGAAGAGGCAGCCGCGCTCTATCGCAAAAAAGGATGGGAGGCGTATGTCAGACGGCTCAACGGATAAGATTTTTGTCTTAATCCTTAATTGGAATGGAAAATCAGATACTCTTGAATGTTTAGACTCTCTTAAAGAGGCGCGCGGTTCTTTTAAGACAATTGTCATTGACAATGGTTCAACAGACGGTTCTGTACCAATTATCCAAGCGCGGTTCCCTGAAGTGAATCTGATTGAAACAGGTGAGAATCTCGGATTTGCAGAAGGTAACAACGTAGGAATTCGTTACGCTCTACAAGAGGGTGCTGATGTTGTTGTTTTACTCAATAATGATACAGTTGTCGACCCCTTTTTTCTTCTCGGCTTTATGAGTCAGAAAGAGGCCGGGATTTTGGGTGGCAAGATTTATCTATACGATAAAAAAGAGCATTTTGACCATCTTGGTGGACGATGGAATCGCAAGAAGTGCGGCTTTGATTTGATTGGGTATCGAGAAAAAGATGAGGGGCAATTTTCAGATACAACAGAGCTTGATTATGCGTGTGGCGCTCTATTATGGATTCGCAAGGAGGTTTTTGCTGCAATTGGACTGCTCGAGTCGAAATTTTTTTTGATTTGGGAGGAGAGCGATTTTTGTTTTCGCGCAAAACGTGCGGGCTTTCCTGTTATGCTGTGCACAGAGGCGCGTATTTGGCATAAAGTCTCTGCTTCTTTTAAAGGGAAAAGTCACTCTAATTATTTCTTCTGGCGTAACAGATTCCTTTTTATTGAGCGCAACTATCCTTTTTCAGAATGGCTCTATCTTTTTTTTATAATTTTATTTCCCAAACTTCTCAAAACAGCAAAACTTCTTGTTTTGAAAAAAATACAGCTTTCTTGGCGTCATGATGTGAACCGGGAAGAGAAAGTTAAGCAATATAGTGCCGCTTTGCGTGGAGCTAAAGACTATTTTTTACGCCGATTTGGGAAGTCAAGGTGTTAGGGCGTGTCGTCAATTGCATTTACTTTGCGGATGTTGTCTTCTTTGTCCATTTCCAAGGCTCAAATTTGCCGAATTTCCCAATTCGGCTGCATTTTTCGCCCTGAAAATTGCCTAAAAAATACAAAAATCCTCAAAATAAAGCCAATTGACGAGACGCACTAGTTTGTAGCTTCTTGCTTTTCTTTAGCTGTCGCTGTAATCGACCAGAGAGGGAGAAGGAGTAGAGATGCGATGAGTCCGCAACTGACAAGTGTGAAAAAAAAGCTGTTCCAGCCAAAATCTTGAGTGATTTTACCGAGGGGGTAGCCAGCTGTTGCAGTTCCAATCGCAGCAAACCAGCCGATGAATCCTGTCGCAGTTGCAGCGGCCTTTTTATGAGAGAGTTCGGCTGCTGCCACACCAATTAGCATTTGTGGACCAAAAACAAAGACGCCTATAGTGAACATAGAGCATGAATCTAAGAAGGGGTTTCCGGCTGGCAATTTCCAAAAGAAAAAGACTGCAGCAAGCATCCCACAAGCAAACAGCGCATTAACAGGGCCGCGCTTGCCGGAGAAGATCCGATCTGAGCAGAATCCGGCTAAAATACTCCCTATAAACCCTCCAACTTCAAAAAAAGAGACACAGCCATTGGCGCCAATTGTACTGTATCCTTTATTCTCTACGAGAAAAAGGGCGCTCCAGTCATTAATTCCTGTGCGAACAATATAGACGAAGAAATAGGAGGCGGCAAGGACCCAGATGAATCGATTTTTTAGGACATAATCAAAGAGAATTTCCTTGTTTGTCAGCTCCCGTTCTTGATTTTCACTCCTAGAAGAGACTCCTGTATAGTCATTACGGAATTTTTCAATTGGGGGCAACCCAAGGGACTGAGGTGTATCGCGTAGGCGATTAAGTAGGAAAAGTCCTCCACAAATCGAAAGAATCCCTGGGATAAATAGTCCAAAACGCCACCCAAAATAATAGGAACTTGCGGCGGCGATTAATGGAATGAGAAATCCGCCGATATTATGCGAAGCGTTCCAAACGGACCACCAACTTCCTCTTTCCGAATGAGAGTACCAGTGGGTTAAGTAACGAGCGCATGGAGGCCAGCCAAACCCTTGAAACCATCCGTTTAACCCCCAAAAAATAGCAAATAAAACAAGCGTATTAGAAAGGCCAAAGCAGATGTTAAAAACACCTGTTAGGATCAAGCCGATAGACATAAAGTAGCGAGGATTGGATCTGTCCGATAAAATGCCGCTGCCAAATTTGCTAATGCCATAGGTCAGAGAGAGAATTGTCGCGAGAAATCCGAGTTCGCTTTTATCAAACCCGAGTTCTTGAATCATTCCAGGCATGGCAAAAGTGAAGCTTTTACGTGTGAAATAGTAGAATGCGTAGCCAATGAACATGGAATAGAACGTTCTGATTCTCCAGTACTTATACTGTTTTTTGACAAGAATTGGATCGTCGATCTCAGGTTTGAGAGCGGCAGGTTTAAAAAAACGAAATAGGCTCATACCACGAGTATCTTAGTGGAATCCTTATACTTCAAGGCTTTTTTTCAAATTCTCTTCTAGTCTCAAAGTCGATAGTCTGCTATAAAGCAGATAGCCTAGAACTTTACCTATTGTAACCCATTATGATGAAACGACTTTTAGTTCTTTTTTCCCTTCTTTTTTTTCTGACCAGCTGTGAAAATGATCAGAATATTGTTTCGGATATTGAAGAGAGGGATGCCAATGAAATTATCGTATTTTTAGCCAATCGAGATATTCCCGCAACTAAGATTCCGCACAGTTCGAGCAGTCCAGGTGGCGGAGGCGGTGGCATGCGCTACAATATTATCGTCCCAGGGACTCAAGCAACTGAGGCAATGGCGATTCTGAACCAAAATGGATTGCCACGCAGACAGGGGACCAATCTTTTAGACCTCTTTGCAAAATCAGGCTTGATGTCATCTGCAACAGAAGAGACTGTTCGCTATCAAGCAGGTCTTGCACAACAAATTGCAAATACTATTTTAAAAATCGATGGTGTTATTGATGCCGATGTACAGCTCTCTTTTCCTCCAACAGAGACAATTTTAACAAGTCCTGGCTCTGCACCTGCAAAAAAAATTACAGCTGCGGTTTATGTGAAGCATCAGGGTGTTTTAGATGATCCCAATAGTCACCTTGTCTTAAAAATTAAACGTCTTGTTTCTGGGAGTGTCAATGGGCTAGACATTAATGATGTCACTGTCATTTCCGATAGATCGCGCTTTACTGATATTAGCTTGCGCGATCGCATGGAGCCGCTCTCTTCTAGTATTAAGGATTATGTCAGTATCTGGTCAATTGTGATGTATAAAGGCTCAATGACCCGTTTCCGATTAATCTTTTTTTCACTGATTGTCATAACGATTTCCTTTGCGCTTCTTTTCTTCTGGATGCTCTGGAAGTTTTATCCGATTCTGCGCAAAAAAGGGCTGAAAGAGATGTTAAACCCGATTCCATTTGAACCGAATGATTCCCCTCCTGAGGAGTAAAAGATGAGCCTCAATGCCGCTTGGATCGTTTGTCATGCATGGATCAAAAAAGCGCCGCACAAGAGGCAGAGGTCTCTTATGGAACTTCTTCCCCCAGGCGCATGTCAGCAGTTAGAGGGACAGCTTAAGTATGCAAGAAGAGATCTGCAAGATCTAGATCAGTTGCGCTGCTATGGGGATCCTACAATGAGTATAACGACACTACAAGAGGAAGTGCAGGCAATCCACTTTTCTCATTACGCCCCTTTTTTGCGTACGCTCACATCAGGAGATATTCGTCTTTTTTTATCGGCTTTTAGTCAAAAACAGCTGGAAGGGCTTAAGCAGATGCTCTTATTTTCTGTCCAGATACCGCGTTGCAGTTTGAAATTATCGCAGTTTGTTTGTAAAAAGTTACTTCATGAGTTGAGATCACATTCTGTTTTCCCGGTTGAATGCTTGCCAGAATCTCCTTTTAATCTCTTACTTTCTTGGACAAATCAAGAGCTTAATTTGTTGTGCGATCTTTTTGGGATTTATGATATTGCGCTTGAAATCCGCCATATTATTGACACGCAAAAATTGAGAAAAATTTATCAAGCTCTATCAGAGGAACAGAATCTATATCTTAAGAAAATACTGCAACAAAAAGAGCCTGTTCGTTTTTCCCCTATGGGATTAACTCTTTGGGACGGAAATGAAGAGCAGCTCTGTCAATTGATTCAGAAAAGGGGAATGAGTCGCTTGGCAAAAGCCCTTTGCGGGAGTCATCCCAGTTTTCTGTGGCATCTTACCCATCGCTTTGAGGTTTCAAGAGCTGCTCTTTTTTCTCAGTTTCAAACACATCCAGAACCTCTTGAGACGCATAAGGCGTTAATCCAAGAACTCTTATTTTTACTCCCTTCAAAACAGTCGATTTTTAAAAAACGAGGGGATGCATGAAATTTTTCTCTCTTTTATTTCAAGGTGAGGTGCATCTGGCGACGCGAAAAAAAATTATTCCACAAGAGGAGTATGCGACGCTTGTTTCTGCACAAGAAGTGGTTGAAAAGGCAAGGGAAGACTTGATTACTCAAACACGCAAGTGTGAAAAGCGTTGTGAAGAGGAGATTCAGGTTGCAAGAAAAAAAGGGTTTGACGAGGGGCTTCGTGAGTTTTATGAACATATTCTTGGCTTTGAGCAGGAGCTTAAAAGGCTCCATCAAGAGATGCAAAAACACGTCTTACCACTTGCTTTAAAGGCGGCAAAAAAAATTGTAGCAGGGCAGCTTGATCTTAACCCTGAAACGATTGTCAATATTGTGATGCGGGTTCTTGGACCGCTAACCCAGAGTCATAAAGTAGTTATCTATGTCAATCGAGCAGATAAAGAAGTTTTAGAGGCGCACCGACCTCAATTAAAAGCAATGCTTGATCAGGTTGAAATTTTGACGATTCAAGAGCGTGATGATCTTTCCCCTGGCAGTTCTATTATTGAGACGGAAAAGGGTATTATCAATGTGAGACTTGAGGATCAATGGCGCGCTTTAGAAGAGGCATTTCATAAATATCGCAAGCCGGAATCGCATGAATAATAAAAAATGGATTTTTGTCTATTTTCTCTTCCTTTTCACCTCTTTTCCTCTTTTTGGAGCCGAGATCCCGGATCCTCAAGCGGCTCATGGACCCCCTTTAACAGTACAGCTTGCAGTTCTTGCCGGGCTCTCTATTTTGCCGTTTATTGTGATGATGCTCACATCTTATGTCAAAATCGTGATTGTTCTTTCGCTGTTGCGCAATGCTCTTGGTGTGCAGCAAACGCCACCGGGTCAAGTTTTAAATGGAATCGCAATTTTAATGAGCGTTTATGTGATGTTTCCAACAGCGCTTGCGATGTATCAATCTGCGGAGGAGTATATCAAAAATGAGGCGCCGCAAACAGAACTGATTTCCGGGCCGACAGCGGAATATGTGATGAATATCGTTGATAGGGCCAAAAATCCTTTGCGAGAATTTTTACAGAGGAATTCAAGTGGTAAGCATATTACTAGTTTTTATCAACTAGCTTACAAGTCTTTCCCGGAAGAATATCGCCCTTCGCTTACTCCCAATGATTTTATCGTCATCATTCCCGCGTTTATGACCTCTCAGTTAAAGGCAGCTTTTGAAATTGGGGTGCTGATCTACCTTCCTTTTTTTGTCATTGACCTTGTGACGTCTAATATTTTGCTTGCTATGGGGATGATGATGCTCTCGCCTTTGACAATTGCCTTGCCCTTAAAATTGCTTTTGATTGTCATGGTCGATGGCTGGACATTGATTATTCAAGGACTTGTGCTTACATTTAGATAGAGGTGGGTATGTTTTCCGCAGAAGTTTATCAGCTCTCTTATCAGGCGCTTCTCCTTATTCTTATTCTCTCTGGGCCGCCCATTCTCATCAGTATGATTTTGGGACTTGTTGTTGCCGTCTTTCAAGCAGCAACACAAATTCAGGAACAAACCCTCTCTTTTACCGTTAAACTGATTGCAGTTATGGTGACGCTGATGGTGATGGGAGGTTGGCTTGGGGGTCAAATTGTTCAATTTACAAACAATATTTTGATCAATTTCCCTAAGTGGGCAAGCTATTGATGGCAGGAACAGGGGATTACCTCTCTTTTTATACAAGTATCTCGCATCTGCCTCCGATTTCTGTTTTGGCTATCTTTCTTCTTGGGATGATGCGTCTTGGCCCCATTGTAGCGATTGTTCCTTTTCTTGGGGCTAAATTGCCGCAGGGGGTTAAAATGGGAATGCTTGTTTCATTAACCATTGTCCTTCTGCCTCAGATGATGTTGACAGCCCATGAAGCGCCAACACTTGGTCATGGCTTTATTGCCCTTGCTCTAAAAGAGCAGCTCATTGGATTTATCATCGCATTCTTGACTAGCATTCCATTTTATTTTGCTCAAGGCGCGGGTATTTTGATCGATTTTTTACGCGGCTCTTCCTCTTTACAGGTGAATGATCCGACGATGCAGAATCAGTCCTCCCCAATCGGGCTTCTCTACAACTACATTTTGATTTTGATCTTTTTTCAGATCAATGGTCTTGCGCTATTTTTGAATGGCATCTTTGATTCTTACACGTTTCTTCCTGCCGATAAGTATATAAGCCCGCTTTTTTTTCAGCTGCAAACGCCATTTTGGCAGCTGATTCTCCACCTAGGAACAAGCTTTCTCGCTATTTCTATTCAGCTTGCAGCGCCATGCCTTGTCGCTGTTTTGATGGCTGAGATGTTTCTTGGTATTGCAAATAGGCTTGCTCCTCAGGTGCAAATTGCCTTTCTTGGAATGGCGATTAAATCGCTTCTTGGGATTGCTCTATTATGGGCAGGCTGGTTCTTTATTTTACAACAGCTGGCAGTTCAAACCTTGATGTGGTTAGAAGGTGTTCGCCGTGTCCTGTTCACTTTTTCCGCTTATTAGACCTCTTTCTCTAGAGAGGATTGTCAAGTAAAAAAAATTGAGCTTGCGTCTATTTTTTTTATTGACCCGAAATCGTATTAAAAATTAGAGTAGGGTCATTAAAAGGCATCCTAAAATTATTTACGATGTCGAACGAACTTTATCACTGATCCAAACCCAGGGGGATCTATATGGATTGGAAAAAATTTGGGACAGCAACGGCTGCCTCATTATTAACTATAACAAGTCTGGTCAATGCAGCAGGTGCTGACAGATCAAATTCAGGCCATTGCGAGAAACCAGTTTGCCCAACTGAGCCAAGCTGCAAAAGATGTCCAGTAGGCTGCGTAACACCAGATGTGCGCCCATACATTGATGATTCACGTATGATAGCAAGCGGTGAAGTTCTCTTCTGGCAAGGTGTTCAGGATGGTCTTGAGTACGCAACGGCAAACCAAGTTGCAAACAACTTAGTTTCAGCGAACGTGTTGACTGGTGGTCAGACAGGAGCGAACGTAACTCCTACGACTGCAGGTTTTGGTTTTGCATCATCACAATTTTATAATGTAGATAAAGTATCTCCAGATCGTAATTGGGATGTTGGATTCCGTCTTGGCTTAGGTTATACCTTTGTACATGATGGTTGGGACTTGTATGTCACATGGACACACTTCCATAATAACTCCTCTACACAGAATAATGCGAACACAGAAATTGGTAATGTAACCTATTTCACAGACTGGTCAGCAATTGTTCCAGGAGGGCTTGGCCTTGTTCCGGCTGCAGGTGCTACATCTCTTATAGCTGTGGATCCATCAGCGACAACGATCGAGGCGAACTGGAAGTTGCGCTTAGATTTAGTGGATGTAGAGCTTGGACGTGATTTTTACACAAGTAAATACTTGACAATGAGACCGTTTGTTGGTCTTCGCGGTGTGAAGCTTGATCAGACATTTGATGTTGACTACGCAGGTGGAACATTTACAGGTATTACAGGATCAACGCTCACTCCGTCAGGGACTCTGCTTGATGATGTTGATATGCAAAACAAATTTGCTGGGGTTGGTATTCGATTCGGCTTTAACACAGATTGGACTTTCTGTGAAGGCTGGAGCGTCTACGGTAATGCAGCATTTTCTCTGATCTACGGAAGATTTAATGTGACACAACAAGAGTTCTTGGGAGATGACGATCAAGCAAACTCATTTGTGATCTTAGATGTTGACAATAGCTTCAGATCAACTAAAGCGATGACAGATTTGGCTCTTGGATTACGTTATGATTGGAACTGCTCATGCTACCACTTTGCGGTATTTGCCGGATTTGAACAGCATATTGCATTCAATCAGAACCAGCTAGTCCATTACACATCTACGCCATCGACGTTGACAACAGCTACAACGGCTCTACCACTCACTGTACCAGCTCCTTTGCTTCCGCTGTCATACACAACAGCGACACCTGCTAGTGGCGACCTGAGCACACAAGGTTGGACAATCGGCATAGAAGTTGACTTCTAGTCGCAACGTCCCTCGCAAGAGTGGATGTAAAAAGGTCTGGGCGCAAGCCCAGGCCTTTTTTATTGTAAACAATTTTTTGTCTAGATTTTAGAGAGGTTTTGAGGAATAATGGCTCCATGGGAGCTTTTTTTCTTTTATTAATTTTTCTTTTGTCAAGCGTGTCTGTTAATGCAAAACCGACTGTTTTGGTCACTATTGCTCCTTACGCCTATTTTGTGAAGCGCATGGCTGGAGACTTAGTTCAGATGGAGATTTTAGTCCCTCCAGGGTCGAACCCCCATATTTTTGAGCCGACGCCAAAACAAGTCGGTGAGGCAGGAAGAGCAGCTTTGTGGTTGCGGATTGAAGAGCCGTTTGAGAAAAAAGTTTTGTCTGTCTTTAAAGAGCAGAATCAGAAGTTGGTTACCCTTAACTTACTAGATAACGTGGTGCTTTTGAAAGATTCTCACGCCTGTTGCCATGAAGCAGTGGACCGTCACGTCTGGCTTGATCCTAAAATTGTTATGGGACAGGTCAAGCACATCCAGAGCCTTCTCATAGCGTACTATCCTGACTATAAAGAGGCCATAGTAGAAAATACAACGCGTCTTCTTGCAGACCTTCAAGCGCTTGACAAGCGACTAACTGCACGACTCTCCCCTTATACCAACACAACCTTCCTTGTGTCACACCCGGCATTTGGTTATTTTGCACGTGCCTATGGCTTGACACAACTTTCGATTGAACATGAGGGGAAAGACCCATTGCCACGACAGGTAGTGTCTATGCTCCAAGAGGTGCGCGCAAGAGGCGTAAGCCGTGTCATCACCCAGCCGCAATACAATAACAAAGGCGCAGAGCTTGTTGCGAATAAGTTAAAGCTTAAGATAGACTCTATCGATCCATATGCTTTTGACTATTTTGGCATGATGGACAGACTTGCTGAGGTTATTACAGCTCCATGATTGAAGTAAAAAATCTTGGATTTGCCTATGACGAAAAGGTGTCTATTTTAGAGGCCGGAAGTTTTTCCATTGGAGAAAGAGAGTGGGTGGCGATTTTCGGGCCCAATGGAGGAGGCAAGACCACGCTGTTACGTCTGATTCTGGGGTTTCTTGAGCCGACATGTGGCACAATCCAGATTGTGGGGAGCAAGCCGCAGCTCTTTTGGCGCAAGATCGGCTATGTTCCTCAGAACAACCGGTATGACAAGCAGTTTCCCATCTCCGTTTTTGATCTTGTTTTAACAGGTCTTCTTTCGCAAGGAACCTTTTGGGGTGGGGTGACGCGAGAGAGTAAGGATGCTGCACGTGCAGCACTTGAAGTTGTGGGGCTCTCTCATCTTGCAGATCGTGCCTTTGGCACCCTATCTGGTGGACAGGCGCAACGCGCGCTCATTGCACGAGCAATTGTTCATCGGCCAAAGCTTCTTCTTTTAGATGAGTCTACGGCAAATATTGATCCAGAAGCGCGGGATGAGATTTATGCCCTGCTCGGGACGTTGCAAGACACCATGACTATTTTGATGGTGACTCATGATCTTTCGCCTGTCATCAATCGAGTTTCAACGCTCTTGTGTGTGCAAAAACGGATCACGTCCTATTTGCCCTCGCAAGTGTGTCAACACTTTACCTTAGGGCTCTACCATCCATGAATTCCTTTCTTTTTATGGCGCTTGCCGCAGGTCTTTTTGCCTCAATCGCAGCAGGAGTGATTGGCACCTATGTTGTCGTTAAGAGGATTGTTTTTATTGCCGGGAGTATTGCTCACTCTGTCCTTGGGGGCATGGGCCTTTTTCTCTTTTTAAAACGCTCTTATGGGATTGAGTGGCTCATCCCCATTCAAGGGGCTTTTCTTTTCGCTATAGGATCAGCTCTTCTGATTGGCTGGATTCGTCTCCATTATAAGGAGAGGGAAGATACCGTCATCGCAGCAATCTGGTCGACAGGGATGGCAATTGGTGTTGTTTTTGTCTCCCTAACGCCAGGCTACAATGTCGAATTAATGAATTTTTTGTTTGGGAATATTTTGTGGGTCTCAAGCAGTGATCTGTGGATGTTACTTGGACTGGACGTTCTGGTTCTAGTGCTTGTCGCTATTTTCCATAGGAGGTTTTTAGCGATCTGTTTTGATGAAGAGCAAGCGCTTCTGCAGGGGGTTCCTGTTAAGAGCCTCTATTTGCTTCTTCTGTCGCTTGTGGCGATCTCTGTTGTTGTCCTGATTCAGATTGTTGGGGCGATTCTTGTTATTAGCATGTTGGCAATTCCAGCGGCTATTGCCGGTAGCATCACCCATCGTCTCTCAACAATGATGTGGATCGCAGTCCTTCTGGGCTGGATCTTCACACTTTTGGGAACAACGATTGCCTATCAACTCAATTGGCCCCTTGGTGCTACAATTGCGTTAACAGCCGCCCTTGTTTACTTGCTCAGTCGTCTTTTTCCGATGCGGAGTTTTTAAGCTTTTTTCTACCCGGCATAACCGGGTAGAAAAAAATAATTAGAAGTAACGCTCAAAAAAACGGCGCCATGCGCTTTTTGGAGCTTTTTTAACTGTTTTTTTCACATGTTTTCTTTTTGCTTTCATAGGTTTCTCCTTAACGTATTAAATCTTTATACTTCGCGTTGCCTATAGCTCTTCCTCTTTCAGCATCTTTTGGAAAAGGGGTGTCTTTATGATGTTCTTTAAAAGTTACTTTAGAAGCTTTGCGCTTTTTTAACGATTTCATATATTTTCCCTCTTTCCATTACATTAATTAATAATAATTAATTATGCAATATAATTAAAAAATCGTTTCAACAAAAATCTACTCAATTTAAATTTTTCGAGTTGACGAAGATGTAACTTTCCTTTATGCTCACCATTTTTCTTAAGTTCTGGAGGATAAATGTACGCAATTATCGAGACCGGTGGAAAGCAGTACCGAGTAGAAGAGGGAGATGTGATCGACGTAGAGCTACTCGACACCGCTTCTGAACAAGTAGAATTCAAAAATGTTCTTCTTCTCAATCAAGGAGAAGAGGTGAAGTTAGGAACCCCTTATTTATCAAAATGCATCGTGCATGGCGAGTGGCTTCAAGAGTCAAAAGGTCCTAAAGTTGTGGCGTTTAAGTATAAACAGCGCAAAGGGATTCGTCGTAAGGTTGGTCACAGACAGAAGTATGCCCGTGTTAAAATTACTGCAATTGCAGCAGGATAGGAGTAGCAGATGGCACATAAGAAAGGTCAAGGTTCGACACGAAATGGACGAGACTCTCACTCACAGCGTCTTGGCGTAAAAGCGACAGGCGGACAGTTTGTTACAGCTGGAAGTATTATCATCAGACAAAGAGGAACAAAGTGGCATCCTGCGAAGAATGTAGGAGTTGGTCGAGATGATACTCTTTTTGCACTCATTGATGGGATTGTTACATATCGAAAAAGCGATAAGACGCGGGTCTCCGTGCTTCCGGCGATAATCTAATGTTTACTGATTCGATCGTTCTATCTCTCTCTGCAGGCCGTGGTGGCAATGGCGTTGTTGCCTGGCGCAGAGAGAAGTATATCCCTAAGGGGGGCCCTTCTGGAGGTAACGGAGGAAGGGGCGGGTCGATCGTTTTAAAAGCAGATACTCAAGTTCTTTCATTACAAGCTTATCGCAATTATCGCATTATTCAGGCCGAAAATGGTCTTGCTGGCGGATCAAGCTTGAAGCAGGGGAAAACGGGAAAAGATCTCGTACTGAAGGTCCCGTGTGGCACCCTCGTAAAGGATGCTAAGACAGGTGATCTCCTGTTTGATTTTACTGATGATGGGCAAGAGTGGATTGTTTGTAAGGGTGGCCGTGGAGGTATGGGGAATAACTGTTTTAAGTCTCCCACGCATCAAGCGCCTAACGTCTGCACAGAAGGTACAGAGGGTCAGAAGCGTGAGCTCGAGTTTGAGTTAAAGCTGATTGCCGATGTCGGCCTTGTCGGCTTCCCCAATGCCGGGAAGTCAACGCTTATGCATGCGGTGACCCATGTTCCGGTAAAAATCGCTCCTTATCCCTTTACAACGCTCTATCCTAATCTTGGCTATATTCAGTTCCCGGACTATTCGCGCACTTTGATTGCAGATATTCCCGGTATTATTAAAGACGCGCATAAGGACAAAGGTCTTGGGATCTCTTTTCTTAAGCATATTGAACGTTCCTCTACCTTGATCTATTTGCTCGATGCTTCAGGGATGGAAGAGAGAGATCCGGTTGAAGATTTTCGTATCTTGCGCAAGGAGCTCGGGGCTTATCGAAAGGATTTGCTTGAGAAGCGCTTCTTTGTCGTCTTAAATAAAATCGATTCTGATGCGGCCGAGCTCCAAGTTAAGCGGTTTCGCAAAAAGTACACTTTTGATCCACAGACTCTATTCGCAGTCTCAGCGCTGCGCCGTCAAGGTCTTGAGCCGCTGATTCAGGCGCTTCAGCTACCCCTTCAGCGATAAATCTTGTTTTTTTCACCTCTTTGCTAGATGATGTGGAAAAAAAGGATTTTCTATGAAACGCGCACTCTCTTTATACCATTTGCAGGAAATAATTGCATATTTGACTACGTCAGCTAGGCAACAAATTTTTTGTCTTCGCTCGCGCCTTGCCTTATGGCAATGGTCGCTTGCTCCAGCCAAAAAATTTATGCCGCCTCCTTGTCAAATATGCAATTATTTCCTGCAAATGGTATTATTTCTAGCTCTTACCCCGCTTCTTTTTTCTGAAGAAGGCATGTGGACTTTTAATAAACTTCCCTTAGAGACGATCCAGAAACAGTATGGAGTGCAGCTGGAGCCTGCCTTTCTCTCCTCTATTCAGCGTGCTTCGCTACGACTCAGTGCAGGAGGTTCTGGTTCATTTGTCTCCTCTAACGGTCTTTTAATTACGAACCACCATGTCGGAAGGAAGGCAATTTATGACCTGTCGACGCAAGAGAATAATCTTGTTCACAATGGTTTTTTAGCAAAAGAGCTTTCTCAAGAGTTAAAATGTCCTGCTCTTTACGTTGATCAGCTCATCTCTATCCACGATGTGACAGATCAGGTTAACCTACAAGAATCCGAAAATCTTTCACCGTCCGAGCGAGAGCAGGCGCGAAAAAAACGGATCGCCCTCCTTGTAAAAAAAGCGCAGGAAGAGACCTCTCTACAGCCTGAAATGGTCTCTCTTTATGGCGGAGCCAAATATCATCTCTATCTCTATAAGCGGTATTCTGATGTGCGCCTTGTCATGTCTCCTGAAGAGGAGGTTGCCTTTTTTGGCGGTGATGCTGAGAATTTTGAATATCCGCGCTATAACCTCGACATCTCCTTTTTTCGTGTCTACGATCAAGACAAGCCTCTACAGGTCACAGACTATCTTAAATGGAGCCATGAAGGCCCGCGTTTAGATGAACCGCTCTTTGTTGCAGGCAATCCGGGTAAAACCTCTCGTTTATATACATCTGCCCACTTGCAGTTTGTAAAAGATATTGAGACGCCACTCATTTTAAAGTTTTTAGAGGAACGTAGGGAAAGATTTGCTCAATTTGCATCTACTGGAAAAGAAGAGATGCGGATTGCAAGCTGTGGCCTCTTTTCTTGCGAAAATGCTCTGAAAGTACGCCGCACCTTGTCGCATGACTTGAATACCGGTTCACTTATTGCAGACAAAACAGCAAGGGAAAAACTCTTAAATCAAGACCCATTTAACAAGCTTAGCGCAGCATTAGAAAAGGCAGAGAACTACTATCCAGAATATATGGTTCTAGAAGGGATTTGTAGTAACTATTCTAAGCTCTATTCTTACGCTAAACTCCTCATCCGCTATGAACAAGAGCGACTAAAACCTAATACAGAAAGACTTCCTGAGTTTCAAGATGCAGAGCTAAAGACGCTACAACTCAAACTTGGCTCAGAAGAGCCTGTTTATAAAAGTCTAGAACAGGTGCAGCTCTTGCAGACGCTCGGGTTTGCGCTCAGCTCTTCACCTGACAAAAATCCGCTGGCTCAGAAGATTGGATCCGAGATTCCCTTGGAGCAACAGATAAAGATGTGGCTACAAAAGACAAAGCTTGACGATCCAGCTTATCGCGCAGATCTCTTTGATCACCCTGAAAAAATTGCCACAACAGAGGATCCTTTTTTTGATCTTGTCCGTGCACTTGATCCCAGAGCGCGCCTATTGCGTAAGCAAAGAGAAGATGAGCTCGATAGCGTGATGCATGACTCTTATGAGACAATTAATCAGCAGCTTTTTACCCTCTATGGTGAGTCGGTCTATCCCGATGCGACTTTTACCCTACGCCTGTCTGTTGGTTCGATGCTCGGTTACCAAGACAAGGGCGCTTACGTAAAACCGATCACCACCATGGAAGGTCTGTATGCCTTGGGCAAAGAGCACGATTATAAGGGCTCTTATACAATTCCTGAACGGTGGCTTGCGAAAAAAGAGGTCTTAAATCAGACAACACCTTTTAATTTTGTCACGACAAACGACATCATTGGCGGCAACTCAGGTAGTCCTGTGATCAATCAGAAAGGCGAGTTTGTGGGGATTATCTTTGATGGCAACATCCAGTCGATTATCTGGAGTTACGGCTTTGACAGCCGTCAGGGAAGGGCGACAAGCGTCCATTCCGCCGGCATCCTAGAGGCGCTTAAAACCATCTACCAGGCAGATGGATTAATTCGTGAAATTCAAGGGCAAATTCCCTATACCCCAGAAGTTGTTAAAGAGTGATGAGCTGGCAAAGCGTCTTGGTGGATTAAGAGACATGTCCTCTTTTGGTAGTAAATTTTTTACTACCAAAAGGGCGCTGCCTAAAATGTGGAAATTAAATCCATTTTATTGTAACATATGTGGCATGCTCGCTTTATTATCTGCAAGAACAATAGATGCTCACACGCCAGACCTATACCAATTTGGAAGAATTGATACGGGTAATATTGTTATTAATAAAATAATTAATATTCCAGTTACTCTGATTAAATTCGCCCTCCTAGAGGTAGTTGTTGTAGCGATGTTGGTCGAGACTCTCGTTGAGGCAGCTCTTGTTTTGGTGGCGGCTTCTCTGCTAATAGGGCTCGCGCCCATTCTTTTAACTATGAGCTTAATCGTTAGCATCTGCCAGTGCCAAGGACCAGGACCCGGCGACTTGAAAAGGATCGGCTTTTTAGGGCCTTTGGCTGGACTTGCTGCTTGTGTAGTAATCCCTGTTATCATAATTCCTTCCCTCCTCCTTTTTTATGGAGTCAGTTGTGGGATTGTGTTGCCAGTCTGTTTACTCGGAATCACCTCAGAAAAAAGTGGCGACTCAAGCCTCTTTTCGTTGTTCAAATTGAACAGGCTGTTTTGTAAAATCTTTGAGATAGATTTTGTTTATTGGAATGGGGATCCTAGAGAGATCCTTAGAGTGCGACGGTTAGATGCTGAGACGATAGCTAAAAGAGTAAGAACGCAAGAGACTCTACGAATCGCAAGAGATAGACAGCGGCTGACTCGAGAGAACATGCAAATAATGCAAATTCAGGAGGAGCTTGCGGAAGAAAAAGCAAGAAGTGATTTGGAAGCGACATTGAGGCAAGGAAATATTTTTTATTACAATCGGGTATGTGAGCGCATAAGAGCGGGTCTAGAAAATCCTGCGGAGCATACAGCACTTCCGTTTTATGACCGCGGTTTACTAGATCCGCCTAATACGGTCCCGAGCTCGTCCTAAAAACGCTCATAGGCCAGCAGATTGTAGTGGTTTATGAAGTATCGTATAGCTCCCGCGTGATTGATCAATTTTTTTGAAAAAGCAACGGTTTTCCTCACAAGACGCCCCACTCTTTGTCGTAAAATGCAGTTCACTCTTTCAACAAGGCTGGTTTTCCCGGACTTTTTTTACTGCAAAGTGCACTTCAGCTGGTATAGCTCCTTTATATGCTTCTCACTCATCTGTGTAAACATCGCAGCCAAATTTATAAGCCTACATTCCTAGACCTGCTGATAAAAAATTTTGAATTAGATTCATGGAACCCACTATTGCTATCTAAATCCCTAAACATGAGGCCTCGT
>JABDDH010000020.1 GCA_013287705.1 Chlamydiota bacterium
TTGTTCTCAGCAAGAACAGGAACCTCTAGAATATGAACAACCACTTCACCGTTATTTAACTTCAGCTCAAAGCCTAGACGAAATTGTAGGCTGTTTTGATCATCACTCTTTATCCCTACCACACCTTTGCAAACTCTTTTTTCAGATCAACCAATCGCTGATTACTCTTTATCAACGAGCATATGGCTCTGATATGGAAATGCTCAACTTAATCATTTCTGAGTTACCTCCTTTCCACCAGTGGCGTGAAAAAGACTTTCCCTTTTGGCGATCACTTTGGATTCACAACCCTAACTCAGTGGAAATTTTCCATAACGCTGTAAAAGACTCAAACCTTCTGACTGAAGTGATAAAAATCGAACGACTTGCACATAAAAATAAAGAATGGGTCCTTTATCGTGGGTATGCGGGCTCAGGCTATCCGTCAACTCTCCAACTAAACGCTACCAACAGTCATGCTCTTTCGTTTGGCTCAACTTTGCTTGGAGGAGCTTTTTTTTCTCTTGAAGCTGCTGCTATCACTTACTCAAAACCAGAAACTCCAATGGCTCACAGTTTTATAGCTTTAAGAGTTTGTCCTCAAGAATTGATGGATCTTTTTCGGATCGGACCATTGCATCCTTTTATCCAGCTACTTGCCGATGGTGAAATGTTCCATGCTCATACAAAAATCGCCACAAAAAATTCAGATGAGCATGAAGGCAATCCTTTAAGTGGTTACTTCATGAAATGCAATAAACAGAGTATCGATCCGATAGGTTATATTACCGCCCCTAACATGACCCCAGAAGAACTGGAGAAGAGGTTTCTGTCTCTTTGCGAAAAATCCAGCCATATTTTTTTATATGACCCGACAGATGAAAAGTTCTGAATGCGTCTCTCCACCTCCATCAGTTCAAAAGGCTTCAGTTTTACAACTGAAGCCTTTTGTTTTTAATAATATACCCAAACAACTTGAAAAGTTGGTTTTTGGTGTCGTCGGGCAGCCACAAAATTTGTCCCCACCTGCATCGCTAAACTTTTTAAGTTTAGCTGCTTCGGCGTCGGCTTCGCCTGGCCAAATTTGGGGCGCCTCCTTGCCAAATTCCCAACTTTTCAAGTCATTTGTATATACAACACGAAATTCACACCGAAAAATTCCGCTGCGTAAAGCTCAATTACGCAGTATTTACGCTACTGAACTGGACGAAACTGCAGTAAAAACTATTTAATTTTTAGCTTTTTTCTGCTACACTCCCTGGCTTACACCAAGAAAACAAAATGCCATCTAACACAGTCGAAAAAGTCCAGCCTACAGACCTGAAAGAATACAAAGCGTTCTTCAAAGAGATTAAAAAAAATCTTAACCTCTCAGGTAAAAGCTGCTTTAGCTGTAAATCACGAACTCATCAATCTTTACTGGGAAATAGGCTCTAAAATCCATCTTAAACAAAAAGATGAGGAGCTGGGGCGCTAAGACTATCGAAAAGAAGTCTATTGAGTCTATCGCGAAAAAAACGAGAAACTGATTTTAGCCCCCTTTCTCTTTGAGAAACCATAGCAAATCCTGAGGATAGTCAGTAATGATACCATCGACTCTCATTTTGATGCATTTAGTCCATTGTTCGGGAAAATTGACAGTCCAAGCTATTACTTGAAATCCTGACTCGTGTAAAAAAGAAACAAGCGATGCATCACATAAAAGATCCATGCTTAGTGCAAGAACTTTTGCATCAAAAGACTTGGCCAATTTAAGTAGTAGCCCCATAGGATTATCTGGATAAAGCACTTGAGCTACCTCAAGGCTTTCTTGGCCGATAATAAACCCGAGCTCGGATTTAGGATCTAATTGATAAATATTCATCAACACTTCAGGATCAAATGAAGAATAACAGACTCTTTCTGAAAAACCTTTTTCCTGTACTTTAGAGATTATTTTTACAGCCAACTCTTCTGCGCTTAAGGAAAATTCAGGATGTCTTGGGTCTCTTTTAATCTCAAGATTTAGTCTGACATTTTTTGCATTAGGATGAGTTGAGCTATCAATTAGAACAAAAAGTTCATCTAATGTTGGAATTTGTATTCCAGGCATCCGTCGCTGTCTTGGAAAATCGGGATCAATTTTGCTCCCACAATCTATTTTTTTAATTTCTGAGAGTTCTAAAAAGCGAATTAAAGTGCCTGAAAAGATCGAAGTTGTATCTCCTACAAAATAATCATGATGAATTACAATTTCTCCATCTGATGTTACCTGAAGGTCTAGTTCGAGAGTATTGGCTCCTGCCTCTATTGCTCCCGTGAACGCGGGTAATGTATTTTCAGGAAATAAACCTCTTGATCCACGATGACCTTGCACATCAAAGGCAAGAGCATAATTATTCACGACAGAAATCATCAGCAAAAATAAAAGCTTCAGTAAAATATTGCGCATAAATTTGTCACTGCTCCTTATGAATTATTTGAGTGATAGGTTTTCAGTACGTCCTTAAAAAGTCCTGGCAGGGACATGTTGTACTCGATTCAGAATATCTTGTAGGGGCATGTACCTCACGCCATGGGCGAGTTTTTTTAAAAAAAATTGAATAAATAACACGCCCTACCTCACTCTGTTGTGCGACTAAACAAAACCACAAGAGAGGTAGGGAATGTTAATCGCTGATTATATCATAACTGTATTTTGTTTGATAGATGACAACCTAGAAAAATTGCTCAATGGGAGAAAACTTCGACAAAGAGGCCCACTACCGGCTCTTCTAAATAGCGAAGTGTTGACAATGGAAATTGTGGGGGAATTTTTAGGAAAAGATTGTGATAAAGCCATCTGGGAATATTTCAAAAGTCACTGGAAGCATTTTTTTCCGCAAATACCAGATCGATCAAATTTTTCAAAGCAAGCTGCTAACCTCCATGTTGTTAAAAGACTCTTGCAAGAACATCTTGCAGGTGGATTAGGAGCTTTTGGAGATTGTTTGCATATGATCGACGGGCTGTCCATCCAAGCCTGTAAATTCACCAGGGCTTATTTCAGTAAGTCGTTTAAGAGCATTGCTGCTTATGGCTACTGTGCCACAAAAAAAGAACACTACTATGGATTCCGTGGACATTTAGTCATTAACTCTGTAGGCGTGATCACAAGTGCGATGTTTACAGCGGCCAATGTAGATGAACGCGATGTGTGTCCTGAGCTATCTGAAAAAATTAGGGGACTATTGCTAGGGGACAAGGGATTTATTCGCCCTATTTTGAAAGAAGAGTTGACCTCACAAAGGGTCTATTTAGAAACTCCTCTACGAAACAACATGCAAGATGACAGACCTGGAAAATTTACACAATGGCTGGTTAGTACCCGTCGGCTGATAGAAACTGTAATAGGACAACTCTCCGAGCGCTTTCATATTTAAAAAGTTCGTGCACGGGATAAATGGCATCAAGCCGCTCGATTTTGGAGGAAATTATTAGCGCATACTGTGTGTGCAACTCAATGTGACTTTAGGCAACGAGCCTTTGCAATTTGAACACCTCATTACCTGTTAAAAACTCACCCATGGCGTGTACCTCCTATTTTGCCAGGACTTTTTAAGGACGTACTTTCAAGATAACGAATCTAAGATCGAATTGATTCTGGCAGGGCATCGAAAATTGGACCGGACAGATTGGGTATTGATGTATCTAAATCCATACGAAACATGGTAGCAGAAAAACGGGATACTGTTAATTAAAAATTAACTGAAGACCCTCTTTTAAAAACCGCGGATGAGGTGTTTTTCTGTGCGGATCCTTGGAGCGCGAGCGACGAGGATCCGCACAGAAAAATACCGAGAACGCGGAAACGGAGGCAGCGGAGCGAGCGGGAGGCGATAGGCCTCCGACGATTCACTACGGCTGATCAGAAGTGTTTGTATGGGGTATCTGAACTGTTACTCTAAAAATAGCATAAAAAACTATTTATTTTTTCAACTCTTTCCTGCTAAACTTCCCAACTTAAAAAAGGTACAAAATGTTAACCATTTCAAGACTCTTAAAGCTTGCGCTTTTCCTACTTTTTTTTAGACCTGAGCTAAATGCCAAAATTCACTACCCTGATTTTGATCATTCTATGAGACGGCAAGGATTGGGACTAGAAGCGTTCGACCCGGATTTCAACGAACAATCTCAAAAAATTTACGAAGAGAGAAACCAGGAGCTCCTCTCTTTTTTCACACAACTCTACTACCAAAATATCGAGGCCGCTGAAAAAGATCCTGAGAAAATCCAACGCATTCCTCGGATCGTGCATCAAATCTGGCTCGGTAGCCCCGTCCCAACTGAATTTCGTCAATGGATGGATTCATGGCACCATGAAGGCTGGGAGTATAAACTCTGGACGGATGAAGAAATTGCCAAACTCCCTATGTACAATCGAGTACTTTATAACCAAGTCGAAAATTTGGGCGAAAAATCAGATATTGCGCGCCTTGAGATCCTCAATCAATATGGAGGAATTTATGTAGATACCGATTTCGAATGTCTCAATATCAGTATCTTCGATGAGCTACATCAAGGATTTGATTTTTATATAGGCTTTGAGCCTCTGGAACACGGATACACAAACAAATTCAACATGAACAAATTTTGCAATGCTTTGATCGGATCAAGGTCTGACCATCCCCTGCTGCGTGACCTCATTGAAAATATCCAGGCCAATTACCTAGCTTATCGGAGATGCTGCTCCGCCATCCAGAGAACTGGCCCCTCTTATTTGACCCGGATCATTTGTGAATTTGAAACAGTCGGTGCTCACGACATGCGAAACATCTACCTTCCCTGTACCTTTTTCTATCCGATCAATGAACCAGAGATCCGCAAAGCGTCTGATTTCGAATTGTGGATTCCAAAAGAAACTGCCGGGATTCATTATTGGTACGGCTCTTGGACCAATAACTCTAAACTCAAAAACAAATTCGATCCACTCGACTCCATTCATTTAAATGTCTACAACATGGAAAATAAAAAATGAAATTCAAATGGCTTATATTTTTATTTTCTTTCATCATTTTATCTGCAACTACATTCGGGCAAAACATCCCCTCTTTTGCCCTGATCACGATCCCAAAATCGGGATCGCATATCATGCTTAAAACACTCTATTTCATGACTAAGAGCCCAGCTATTTGGCATACAAAATTCCCTTCCTACCAATACCTTCCTCCCGAAGATGGATTTCTCTATACCCATTTTTGCCTATCGCCCGAACTCGAAGCTGATTACCGCGAATTGCCGGAGCTGAAACAAATCATTTTGATCCGCGATTTACGCGATGTTGCGATTTCAATAGTCCGCCACATAAGGGAAGGGGTATGGCCAGGAATGACACACGAGGAAAGAGAAAACTTCCTAAAGCTTTCATTTGACAAGCAGCTCCATTATGTCATCAACTACGAGTATGATATATGGGCAGTGAAAAAAAAAGCTCCCAATTCTCTCCAAGTCTCTCTCTGTAAAGTTGCAACACAAGCAGAACGATATTCCAAACGGAACGATGTGTTGACCTGCCGTTATGAAAATCTTGTAGGGCCTCAAGGTGGTGGAACTCTGGCAGAACAACTCACAGAATTGGAAAACATTGCTCTCTTCATCAATCTCTCTTTTTCTCAGCTCGATCTGATTGAAATCGCAACTAACATCTATGGCGATAAAGAAGATCCGTTCGGCAAAGGAGCCTTTGTAAATTATCATAGCACATTCACCGAAGGAAAAATTGGAGGGTGGAGACAGATCTTTACTGAAGCTCATAAAGAGGCGTTCAAGAAAAAGTTGGGGAAATCCTTGATCACTCTCGGCTACGAAATGGACGACAATTGGTAAACTCAACTGTGCAACTTTTTTAGTAGTATCTTATAAAAGAAATTAGGCAGTGTTCAGTCAACATTGAAATTGCGGATTGTGCTAGTGCGAAAGCTGCAATTTCAATATTGACTGAGCACTAGCCTTTTAAGGCTTGAACAAGACGCATCATTTCAGAAACCGCAAGCAAAGTCTCGCCTGAGACGAGCAGAAGCGCTAGAAAAAGATGTTTTTTATTAGATTTCGCTATCTGTCCAAAATCCCCGTGATTTTGTTCTAACGAGGAGCTGATGACGTAGATCAATTGTCCAATCGCAGAGACAGCAGCTCCAAACCCTAAGACAGCGGCAAGAGGTTTTGAGACGTTCCTTGCCATAATCGCTGCACAACGCATTTTTAATACGGCCGCTCCAAGTTCCCCTATAGGTCCCATAGCTGATATGATCGAATCGCGCCATCCCAAAGGCTCTCTAGATTTAGAGTCACAACCAATCGTTACCCCAGAGCAACAATCCGTGTCAACAATCACTCTACTATTGTGTCCTGTTAATAATTTAGATGCTAAAACATGCCCAAACTCATGAAGAAAAGTACTAGAAAAACGGTGAGAAATAATGTTGAAAACTCTATTTTTTAGAACAAAAGAAAGGATCGTGCTTGCAAAGGAATTCCTATTAAGGACGAGCTTATCTATTGCATCACAAGACTTAGGAAGATACGTTGTCAGAACCCCACCGACATCATGCGATCCAGGAGAACCTACGAACAGTGATTTAAGTAGAGCATAACGATTATACAAACTTGGATCTGAAGAGGAATCGATTTTTCTAACCAGATGCCGCGTTACCTCAGAGACAAAATCTTGATCCACATCCTCGTAAAGTAGTGCAAGCATTTCAGGCGAAACTTCAGCCCCGCGCTGTAATAAAAACCTTGTCAACTCGCGATATCTTGGATTTGTTAATACACATTCGATAACTGTTTTACCTCTACAATCCCTCTCCTCTAGATTCGCCCAGCCTTTGTCCAGCACGATCTCAAACATCATTTTTGCCCTCTCTGGATCCCTCACAAAGCTAAAAATGAGATGAAGAACAGAACCAAACTTACAAGAGACATTCGCAGAATCTCCATAACTCAAAAAAAGCTCGGCAAGATCTGGCAATCCACAACTGCAAGCGAGCAAAAATGGAGTTATCTCTGATTTGGGATTGCGTGGATGGTTTTCTAAAACTCCTCGCTCTAAAAACAGGTCAATAATCCTTTTTAATTTTGGAGCAATATCATTTTCTTCTGCTGTCGTACTGTGTACACAGTATTTACTTATTATCTCAAGAAATAGAGTGTCCCCTATTGCCCTATCCATATTCTGCATATAGGCAGTCTGTTGCCTACTTGACAAGGCATTAAGTACCGAAACGACAGCCTCTACGTCTCCTCTAAGACAAAGCATTCTAAACTGATCGTGTGTCACAGTAGGGAAAGAAGAAAAATCCGAAGACAATGCATTTGAGCTAATAGCTGCCATTTTTAATCCACTTTATCTGTTTGTAATATTTATTATATAATAATTAAAATATAAAGTAAACACTAACAATTTGTTAAAAGCAAAAAAATGTAACAGTTTGATTGTAAGACACTAACACAAAAAAACTCCATCAACAACCTTGACTTAGCCTCTATCCAAGCGCATCTCAAAAGGGTACTCAGGACTGCCCCAGCCGCCATTTACAATAAAATAAGAACCCACTATACCCAAATGAGTTGAAAAGTTGGGAGTTTGGCTAGGAGGCGCCCTGTATTGGAACCAGATTTGCCGATCCCTAAACAGCTAAACTTAAAAAGTTTAACGATGCAGGCAGGTTCCAAGACAGTGGCTGTCCGACAAAGCTAAAAACCAACTTTTCAATTCATTTGGGTATAAAATCAAAGAAAAAAAAGCGGTGGATTCCTTTCAAGAAAAGCGCAGTATCCTAGGCAGTGTTCCTAAAAGATGAATCTATCCCTTAATGACTCACCTTACGCAAAAGATGCAGACGAAGGAGCGGATCTTTTGCGTAAGGTGAGTTAATGAGTACATAGCTGATTTTTGAAGGATTTTTTCGCATTGGGCCTTTACATCCCCTTATCCAAATGCTTGTGGATGGGGAGATGTTCCACGCTCATACAAAAATTGGTATAAAAAATTCAGAAAAAGATCAGATCCTGCCTCTAGAGGGTTATACCATTTGCGGGAAATAATTGTATATTTGACAAGGAGGCGGCACAAATTTTTTGGCTGGAGCGAGCGACCATTGCCATAAGGCAAGGCGCGAGCGAAGACAAAAAATTTGTTGCCAAGCTGATGTAGTCAAATATGCAATTATTTCCCGCAAATGGTATTACTTTATGAAGTGTAATAAAGAGTCTCTTGACCCGATTGGGTACAAAACCTGTCAGGAAATGAGACCAGAAGAAGTGGAGAAAGCATTTCATATTTTATGCACAACCTCAGGGCAGATCTTTTTATCCGAATCAAAGGATGCTGGCGAAAAATAAGTCCGGCTTGTATAAGGCACAATTAGATGAACAACTACGAATCATTCCACTGGATCTTCTCTGCGCTCCTTGTTATCATCCCCTCTACGCTCGTCACTCTTGTGCTTTTATGGATTGTGCGTAAAAATGTCTCTCGTGCAAAGCTCCATAAACATCATGATGTTGCAGGCTACCTCTTCAGCATTATCGGCGTTCTCTATAGCGTCATCTTGGGCTTCACTGTTATCAATGTCCAAGAGCGCTATAATAGAGCTGATGAAACAGTCCAAACAGAAGCGACAATCGTTACTGATCTCTACCGAGATGCGATCTATTTTGATGCAAAGAGCGTCGCCTTAATCCGCGCAAATCTCAAAAAGTATGTCACATACGTCATCGATCAGGAGTGGGGGGTTCCCCACGATGCTGTACGGCGTCTAAAAGCAGACGAAATGTTGCAGGATCTCTGGAGGGGCTATGAGACCGTTGAGTTGGAAAATGACCGAAGCAAAATCTGGTATGAACTGACCATTGCAAAACTCGATCATCTGATGGAGATAAGACTTGCAAGAGAATTTTATTCCTGGGAGACGTTGAGCGACATGATGTGGACCATTCTCATACTCGGCGCTGTGATCACAATCTGTTTCATGTTCTTTTTTGGCCTTGAAAATCTGCGGATGCAGATGTTAATGACCTCTCTTTTAACCATCTATCTCGCCTTTATGCTCTACCTTGTCTTCTCTTTAGACCACGTCTTTGAAGGG
This sequence comes from Chlamydiota bacterium, assembly GCA_013287705.1. GTDB lineage: Bacteria > Chlamydiota > Chlamydiia > Chlamydiales > Rhabdochlamydiaceae > JABDDH01. The sequence continues at coordinate 9,087 of JABDDH010000020.1, forward strand.
ACAGTTCATATCACTCCACAAGCTTTCAAAGAGACATTGCTGATCTTTGAGCGCCTAGATCAGGCTAGTACCAGACCATAAAAGTTTTTGAAACAATAGACTTCTTTCGAAACCCCATTTGTTTATTAAAATTGCCTTTTTTGGAATCTGTGGCGCCAAATTTTTCGAACATGTGCTCATACATGCTCGAAAAATTTGGTGCCACATCTCCACAAAAACCATCAATTTTTCTAAACAAAGCGAGTTTCGAAAAAAGTCTAATTTTGAGCGTGAAAGCTCAGCTGAAATCGTCGACCGCTAGGCTACGCAATTTGAGCGGCTTTGACGCAGCCATATAGCCCAATCTTTTAGGAACACTGCCTAATCATTAGGATTTTTTGCTGGGTGACACATTTCAAAAGGATTGACAAGACGATCAAATTGTTCTGCGGTGACAAATCCCAGCTTTAACGCAGCTTCTTTTAAATTCAAATCATGATCTAAGGCGTATTTTGCAATAGCAGAGGCTTTATCGTAACCGATTACGGGATTCAAAGCTGTGACGAGCATCAGCGATTTATCCAAATCCGCTTTGATTCTTTTTAGATTCGGCTCCATCCCCTTGACTAGAAATTCATCAAAGTTATGAGAGGCATCATTCAAAAGAGTAATTGATTGCATGATATTGTAAATAATCAACGGCTTATAGACATTCATTTCTAAATCGCCGCTTGCATCTCCAAAGGAGACTGCTACATCATTTGCCATGACTTGCACTGCCACCATACAGAGCGCCTCACACTGGGTCGGATTGACTTTTCCTGGCATAATTGAAGAACCCGGCTCATTCGACGGGATTAAAAGCTCATAAAAACCAGCCCGAGGCCCACACGATAAGATTCTGATGTCGTTTGAGATCTTATATAAAGAGGTAGCTAAACTCTTCAGTGCCCCCCCCAGTTGCGTAAGGGCGTTGTGTGCTCCTTGAACGGCAAATTTATTTTTTGCTGTAACAAAGGGAAGTTTTGTCAGCTCTGCAATCTTTTTAGCAACAGATCGATCAAACCCCGCAATCGTATTGATTCCTGTGCCAACAGCGGTTCCTCCAAGAGCTAGTTGGTAGACACCTCGAAGAGAGTCTTCAATATGTCGAATATTATCTGTTAAAATTGCAACATAACCTGAAAACTCTTGGCCCAAAGTAATAGGCGTTGCATCTTGCAGGTGGGTACGCCCAAGTTTTACGATGTTTTTCCATTTTTTTGCTTTGGTATCCAGTGATGTGCAGAGTAATTTCAGGGTAGGAATAAGCTCTTTTTTGACTTTGAGTGCCGCCGCAATATTCATCGCTGTTGGGAAAGAGTCATTAGACGATTGAGACATGTTCACATCGTCATTGGGGTGAACCGGTACTTTACTGCCTAAAGGTTTTTTTGAAATTTGAGAGCAGCGATTGGCAATCACCTCATTGACATTCATATTAAATTGAGTGCCGCTACCGGTCATCCAGACATGTAAAGGAAATTGAGTGGGATGATGACCTGCTAAAATCTCATCGCAAACACGGATGATCAAATCCATTTTATTCTTAGGGAGCTGTTTTTGAGAGTGGTTGACACAGGCTGCGGCTTTTTTAAGAATCGCATAAGCACGAATCATCTCTCTTGGCATCAGGTCATGGCCGATGGAAAAATGTTCTAAAGAGCGTTGTGTCTGTGCTCCCCATAAAGCATCAGCTGGGACTTTAACTAGACCTAAGCTATCTGATTCCGATCTAAATTTTTCCATAACTCTTTTCAGTAACTAATTAATTCTTTTATTCCAAGAAAATTAATTTTTTAAATCTTCAATAAAATAGGCGAGATTGAGTCGCTCTCCGGTTGCAAGAAAGAGCGTCTCTTCCCATGGATGCTTGGCGCCTAAAGAGAAGAGTCGCTCTTTAAGATATTCTCCAGGTTTTTCTCCTAGGTGGCGGAGCAATTGGCTGGCCGTCATCTCTCCGAGCAAATAATTCTGATAATAGACAGGAGCACACGCCAGATGCAACTTGGAGGCAAAGTCAGGTTTATGACGCCCTTGAGGGCAACGTATCCCCTGATATTTCTCCACGCACTCCCACCAGAATGTAGAGAGCTCGATGCTCGGCCTCTGATAAAGGGCCCTCTCAAAATGGGTCATCACAAGAACCCAACGGGCAAAAACAAGGAGCTTCGCTCTTATCTGATCGGCTCCATCTAAAGCCTCTTGAGCTCCACAAAATGTGCGCAAAAAGTGAGCATCACAACTCAGTCTTCCAAAGAGCATGGCAATCGCCTCTGTCGTTGAAATATGCGCATAGTGGCGCAGTAAGTACGGCAAGGATTGATCGATATACTTATCATAAACTGCATGACCAAGTTCATGGAGTTGTGTTCCCATCCAATACTCATCGTCACGCACATTACACAAAATACGGACATCCGATCCGCGGTCCATTGTCATACAAAAAGCGTGCTGGCTTTTGTTTTCCCTCTCAAAAAGATCTGATCGCTCTAAAATATCATCCACAGAGAGATTAAGGGTCGCATAGTAATTTCGACTAATTGCAACAATATCTTTCCCTTTATAGTAGCTATTAAAATTAATACCCGTATGAGGAGCTTCTTGAAAAAAGGGGTCTTGATAATGCCACGGCGCTAAATCTTTCTCTTCTATTCCAAAGCGCATCGCAAGTTGCAGATCGAGCTGTGCTTTATACGCGTGAAAGATCGGATCAGAGAGTTGTTCTAGCTCATCTAAAATTTCAAAGAGTCTCTTCTGATCAATCTCCTGCAACTCAAGACGCATCGTATAAAAATCGGAATAACCGACAAGGCTTGCTGCTCTATTTCTGAGTTCAACAAGCCGCAAAATCTTTTTCTCAACAACCTCTCCAATTTTTTTCGATGCTTCCCACGCCTCTTTTCGCTCAAGTGAAGAGTTGCTTGTAAAAAAAACCTCCTTTAATTCATTGTTACTGACCTCTTTTCCCAACAAAGAGGGACGGAAGTTGGTATAGTCGGTTTCAATTTGAACCTCAAGTTGAACGATCTCTTCGAGTAGATCTTCTGGAATCTGATGCTCTATAAAAGCATCTTTTAACAACTTAACCTGCCGTAACAGCGAAGTGTCCGAAGTCTCTGGGAAAGAGAGGAGCTTCTGATATTTTTCCCGAGAAGAGAAGAGTTTTGCTAAGGCAAGCTGGGACTCGTGCATCTGTAGCGTCGCCTCTTCACTTCCTGTTGTTGCCTGGCGCCACCAATCAATGTTGGATTGATATTCAATCGGAGCGATCTGATCAACAAGCTCTTGAACAAAGTGACTAAGGGATTCCATCTTACTTCTCCTTTTTTCAACAATTCTGAATGTTAACAGAAGATTTTTCTTTTTAAAATTGAAAATTTTCGATATGTCTAAGGGAACTTATTACAGGATCTTTATGCCATTAAAAAAGGGCACATCAAAAGAGGTAATTTCGCAAAATATTCGTACGGAAATACTTGCGGGGAAACCGCAAAAACAAGCAGTTGCCATTGCTCTAAATACAGCACGTCAATCTGGAGCCAAACTTCCCAAAAAAAACAAAAAAAAACGTTAACCACGGAGCATTATGAAAAACATTCTCTTTCTTCTCGTCGCCATAGCCTGCAGTGCCTGTGGAAACAATAGTAGCGGTACTTCTTGCAAAACAGAAAAAAATTGTCTTGAGAAGGAAAATTGCAACTGCTACTGTTCACAGAAATGCGGTTATAGAAAAAAAATGGAAAACGACCATCCTGTTTACGTAGAAAAAGATGCCAACAAAAAGTTTTGTTACTGCAAACAGTGGGATTTAGATAACTATCAATCCAACTGTATTGAACACAAAAACATCCAGCAACCTCTCGGCTCTCATTAAGAGATAGGTTCAAACACACGTTCAGCTGATGCTGAACGTGTGTCTATTAAAAAGTCGGTGAAATACCGAAACCTTTAAGTGCCTCTATCATCGAAGCGTTTAAAGAATCCTCTAAAAAGAGAGCTTGATGATAGACTACATCAGCTATTGGGATTCGATGAATCGCTAGCTCATCTCGCCAGAAGAGATTCGTGCAAAAATCGAAGAGCTTGGGAAGCTAATCAATACCGATTACGCAGATAAAAAATTGACAATTCTGATGGTCATGAAAGGCGCCATTTGCTTTGCAGCGGATCTAATCCGAATAATTCATATCCCTTTCACGCTCGAATACGTCACTGCAAGTAGCTACGGAGAACACGGTATGAAGGCCGGCTCTCTCTTATTGCGCGGATTGGAATATCTCAGTATTGAAGGGCGCGATCTTCTTTTAGTTGATGATATTTTTGAGACAGGCAATACAATTCTTGGAATCATAGAACAATTGCAAGAAAAAAAACCACATAGCATCAAGACGGCACTGCTTCTAGTAAAAGATGTTCCTCGAAACTCACGCTATCTCCCCGACTATATCCTCTTCCATATACCCAACCTCTTTGTGATTGGGTATGGCCTTGACTATAAGGAGCAGTATCGCGGTCTACCCAATATCTCCGCTTTTATCGATAATAAGGCTCCGTTTTAACTGGTATGTAGACGTCGCCTCAATCACAAGTTTAGAGAGGCATGTCACCCCGATCAAATTGATCAACAGCATCAGACTGATCGCGATGTCAGCCAAAATCCAGATGGTGTTGACATGAATCAGTGTCGTCACAGGAATCAGAAGCACATAGACAATCCGAAATAACTTTTCATGTCGCGCTCCGATCAGAAAACCAAGAGCCTTTTCCCCGCAATAGGACCAAGCTAAAATCGTTGTGTAGGCAAATAGAAGCAAAGAGCCCATGACAATATAGCCACCAATTGCACTGTCAAGGCCTGTTGTAAAAGCATGGGTCACCATATTTGTACTCTGCAAGCCACTCTCCTGCCAAGCGCCTGTTACAATTAAAACAAGCCCTGTTGTCGTGCAGACAATCATCACCATCAGAGGAGCGACAAGTGTCGCGATCCCGTCCATAACAGGATCCTGTGACCGGGCACTTGCCTGTAAAATCGGAACAATACCTGTTCCCGCGTCTGTCGCAAAAAGACCTCGATCAAAACCCGTTTTAATTGCTCGGAAAATACCAAAACCAAGCAATCCTCCAGTAAAAGCCGTCAGATCAAAAGCTGCATGAAACATCAGTTGAAATGCTGGTAAAACTTTTTCATAGTTCAATAAAAGAATAAAAATCGCTGTCCCTAAATAAATTGCGGCCTTAAATGGCACAACATAGGTTGCAAAACGAGCTATCCTTTGGATGCCGCCTAAAATCACAACCGCAACAAGAGCCGCTATCAGTAAACTACAATAGAAAGGGTTAAAGCCCATCTTCTCTAAAGGGAGAATAAGAGAATTGATCTGCGCAAAATTGCCGACTGTGATCGCTCCAAAAATCGCAAAAACAGAAAAGAGGATCGCAAGGCCCTTAAACCCGAGTCCGTCTCGTAAATAGTACATCGGTCCCCCAACGTACTCTCCATTCTCTCGTTTGTAACGAAAATGGACACTTAAAACGCAGCTAGCATACTGGATCGCGGCTCCAAAAAAAGCCATCACCCACATCCAGACAAGGGCACCAGGCCCCCCCGTCGCAAGAGCAATTGCCATTCCCGAAATATTCCCAGTTCCAAAATTACCAGCCAAAACTGCAGCGACAGCTTCAAAGCGGCTAATATTGCCCTCTTCGCCCTTCTCTTTTTTAATCAGGCAAAAAAAGCTTGCGCGCATCTGAAAGAGTTGCACCCAATTCAACCTCCAGGTCAAATAGAATCCGAGAATCAGAATTGCAGGAAAGATGACAAAAAGAGTCAGGTGTTGATTAAAGCTTTCCAAAAAAAGAGACAGGTTCATATAAGTTCCATTTTTTTACTTAAGTTCCAAAAGATATTAAAAAGACAAAAAGTAGAATTAGCCGCCTAGGCGGAGGTACAGGTGGAGACGGAATTAGAAAAGAGTCGCATAAATTGCATAACCGCTATCCTCTCAAATTGACGAATTAAGATCAATCTGATTTATAATCGTGTAAGCCCAACGTGATAATGTCACCCTTTAGCAAAGTAGAAATGTGTGCGCCACGAGGCGCTTTATTAACCAGGCGCTTGAAATAGCGCTCAAGGTAAGGGGACCCAACCGCCCTGCACCAAGTGTTGAAAAATTCCTCTATGCAACTACGAGCTTAACATAACGTTTTTCTGATTTTGTCGGGGGTTTATCACCTTGTCATTACCCAAATCTTTTTAGTTGCTCTGTAACTCTTGGCACAGCATGAATTTCAAAAAGATTTGGGTAATGACAAGGGGTCTAAGAATGTCGGTATTAAGCAATACAACCTCTTTTACGATCATCGAACCCCGAGGCTTTGACGCAGCCCAAATGTGCAATTATTTTCCGCAAATGGTATTACTCCAAAACACGGAGTAACCCCTCTACTAAAGCGCAATTATGGCATGTTCATATATGAGAAAAAACTAATTAGCTAAAAGCAGATGGGTTGAGTCCCCCGTTACGTTATCAAATGTCGCTAGAGGAATCTTCTTGATTTCCTTTTGAGAAACAAGCGCATCCATATCAATCATCGTAAAGTTATACGAGTTAATTGTTCTCAAGTAATACCGATTACGTGTTTTATCTGACATCCACGTAAACATGGTGACTTCGCTGCTACGTGTTTTCAATGCTGGACCATCACCGACGGCACCTGGAGGATCAATTGATAGATCATAGGGGCGATCAAAATTATTCAAAATATGAGCGAGCGTGATAATTGCCTCATCAGGGTTTTTTGCCTTGCGAACAAAATTTGTATAGTAGGCTGCTTTAACAAAACGGCCGGCCGAAGTTTGATCAGAAGGTAATCCGACCAAAGCATTGCCACTATCTGGAGCTGAGACTTTAAAATTATTGAATTTTCCCTCATTTCGATCCATGTTACTTAAAAATGCATAGTTATTTAAGTTTTTTAAATGCCACGAGAAATCTGGAATATTGGTCATGACCCCAACTTTATTATCATAAATATTCTGCTTCCCCTCTGAATATTCAACAACAATGCCAGCCCCCGTTTGATCAAAAATTGCATAATGGATGGGCATTTCAGCATCGTTCAAGAATGGCACTTTGGGCAACCAAATTTTTACTTCACCGGCCAATAATGCTTGTTTGACTTGGCTTACAGATTGAAAATTCCCAAGCACCCACATAGCAAAATCGGTAGCAGCTAAAATCTTCAGCTCCTCACTGCCCAAATCTTCTGGAGCCTTACTATGATTAAACTGATTCGAGCTCAAAGATAGGCCTTGGTTATTAATAGCCTCTACCATTGTATCTTGTTTCGCATCAGGGGAAGAGAGCATACCAAGCCCCAAAACAGGATATTTGGTATTAAATTCTGCCCCTATTTTGCCACTGGGCGTTGTAGAGCGTATTTTCGTGCCGGACGGCACATACTGCATGTTTAGTGGGATAGGGTAGGAAAATTCCATCGTTTTGCCATTGTAAGCGGCACCATTAACGTCTGTAATGACCAGAGCTGTACAAGTAAAAGCCGAAGTACAACTTAACATCGTTGCACACCCAGCAAAAAAAGCTACGACAAATTTCTCAATTTTCATAAATCCCCTTCTTGTTTTCTCACGGTTATCAGATTAACCCAGTTGATGCAACAAAAAATAAGGTTTTTCATGAACTTATCTCTGCCAATCTTTTAGGAACGCTGCCTAGTACCCCCTCTGCCGCCGCATAAAACGGGTTCGGCTTTAATGGAGGGATCTGGCTCAAAACCGGGAAGAATCTCTTCAGGGATTTTTTTCTGCAACAAGCGCTCAATCCCTCGAAGAAGAGAACGCTCATCAATACAGACCAAAGAGAGAGCCTCTCCTTTATTACCAGCTCTACCTGTGCGGCCTATACGATGCACATAATCTTCTGGAATATGCGGCAGCTCAAAGTTAACAACATGTGGAAGCTCTTCAATATCCAGACCTCGCGCCGCAATATCTGTAGCAACAAGGACAGAAATTTTATTCTGTTTAAATTCTTCTAGCGCGCGCGTTCGTGCAGCTTGGCTCTTATTACCGTGGATTGCAGCAGAAGTGATGCCATCAGCCTCTAGCTTTTCCGCAAGACGATTGGCTCCGTGCTTTGTTCTTGTAAAGACAAGAACCTGCTTCCAGTTGCGCGAAGAGATTAAAAAAGAGAGAAGCTCACGCTTTCTACGGCTATCGACAGGATGGATCACTTGAGAAACGAGCTCTGCCGGTGTATTGTGACGCACAACTTCCACATTTTTAGGAGAGGTTAAAAAACTTGCAGCTAATTGCTTAATCTCTGAAGAGAAGGTGGCTGAGAAGAGCAGATTTTGTCTTTTTTGTGGTAAAAGCGCCAAGATTTTGCGGATATCGCGGATGAAGCCCATATCCAGCATCCGATCAGCCTCATCTAAAACAAGAAATTCAACCTGTGATAAATCAACTGTGTTTTGTCCAATATGATCTAAAAGTCTTCCCGGCGTTGCGATGACAATATCAATTCCACTGCGCAGCGCAAGAACTTGTGGATTGATATTCACTCCTCCAAAAATCAGCGTCAATTTAATTGGCAAGTATTTACCATAGGTCACCACATTTGCACCAATTTGAGCTGCAAGTTCACGCGTTGGCGTGAGAATCAAGGCTCGAGGCCTCCTCTTCGCTGGCGGATGGTTTTTCATCAGTAGCTGGAGAAGCGGCAAAGTAAAAGCTGCTGTCTTTCCGGTTCCTGTTTCTGCACCTGCCATCAAATCACTGCCCTCGAGAACAAGCGGAATGGCAAGCTTCTGTATTGGAGTCGGTGTCGCGTAACCCTCCTCTTCTATGGCACGTAATAGTTGATCGAGAAGATTGAGTTCTTTAAATAACATGTCTATTCCTAAAGTTTGGGAAGTTGAATCGTTGTGATCAGCCCATGATGATCCGAGATCGCCTCTTCTGGCTGATCGAGTCTGTTCATCAGAACGCGCTCTGTCTTGATCTTCGACTCTGTTCCTTGTAAAAGTAGAGCATAATCCAGGATCTGAAAACCGGGATCAATCAGAGATGGATCTTTTTTTGCAGCAAAGTAGTAATTTGTAAAATAATACGTATAGGTGCTGTTGGCGTCTGTTGTTGGTTCGTCGTTTTGATTATAATCATTATAAAAATAAGTCTGAATCAGACCATCGGACGGCTCATGTGCTCCGGCAAGAATGTTAAGATCCCCACAAAGAAAATGAGGAAAAGGCTCTTCACTTTGGTCGATCAACATTTTTTCTGTAATCTCTCCAAGCTGTAACGAACGAATATTTTTAAATAACGGATGGTTAAATGGCTGCATATGCGTTGTATAGACGTGAGCGAGTAGAGTCCCCTCATCTGTGATGATAAAATCAAAAAAACCGTAATTCATAGGGATTGCAACCGCAGAAAAAGGAGTAAATTGTGGCTGTGCGATTGGGTACTTACTTGCGACAAAAAGACCACTTGGCAATCCGAGAGTCTCAAAAGTAAAGCCGAGTGTTCGCGGTCCTATTGAGCCATAAAAATAGGTATACCTCTCCTTAAGTGCTTCATACAGTGCACAAGAAGCATCTTCTGCATGAACTTCTTGTAAACAGACGACATCTGCATCCGCCTCTAAAAGTCTATGTGCCAATGGAGTGACTCGATCCTGCCAATTTTGAGTGACCCCCCCATATAAATAGGGGAAATCGCCCGGAACAAAACAGCTATTGAGAGTTAAAACAGTCAGAGCGTCAGAGTTTCTTTGCTTCTGTGGCGTATTGCTCACCCAGGAACGATAGGGCAATGTCCCTGCCTCTTTAAGGAGCGCTTGCAACATGCCACAGCCTCTCTCTTTATACGTCTCTAAAAGGTTTAGCATTTCATGTCGATCATAAGGAGAGAGCTCTTCTCCAGTTAAGATTGCTTGATTCAGATAGGCTTTAAACGCAAGACGTAAGTCTTGATTATACATGCATTTTTGTGCTAAAAACTCCTGAAACCCCTGAATGGCAAAAGCAGCAGACTCACTGACAGGAAGATCGAGCGCCATAAGGTAATGAAGCATGGCAAAATTTGAAAGGAGATCATTGCCAAGCCGACTCCAGGGTCTCAGCATCGTCTCTACACTCTTTTGTTCATCTTGGAGGGAGCAGAAATAGTTGACCTGTTCTGCAATACGCGCCTCTACTTGATCCATATAAACAGAGAGCCCTTCTTTCGTCTGAGGAAGCGGTTCCTGGGCTGGGAGAGCAGCTGTTAATAATAAAAAAAAGAGTTTCCAAGAATAACGCATAAAGGCTCCCTTAATTGGTTTCTACAGTTCGTACACTCGACTTTGCAACTTTTTGGGACCGCCTGCCTCGTCTATTTGCTCTTGGCCGTTTGGCCTATGGTCAAACTCGCTGATTTATTTTCTAAGGAAGGGGTTTTTAACCCCTTCCTTAGAAAATAAACAACGCCAAGAACAAATATCTCGAGGCCTTCGGTCCCAAAAAGTTACAAAGTCGAAGTACAGAGTAGCAAGAAAAAGCTAATGGGTCAACTCATACCAAAATAAAACAGAGTAAGTTTTTTATTTAAAAAAATCCCCGGTTAGCAGATAAATTAATTAATTTATTGGTTAGGACAGCTATGCGTATCCCCTTAACCCTCCTCTCTCTTTTTAGTAGCACAACACTATTTACCACAAATATTGTCCAAAATGGCAACTTTGCCACAGGAGATTTTACTGGCTGGACCCTTTTTGGAGATGATAGTCAGTTTGGTGTCACTACATTCGATGGGAGTCACGCTGCAGATTTATTTACATCAGGTCTTGACGTGGGTTTTATTGAACAGGTATTACCGACCACAACTGGGGCCACTTATGCTGTCAATTTTAGCTTGGGATGGTCGGGCATACTTACACCTGACTTTGTATTCAGTTTTTCTATAGGTGGCACAAATCTACTGACTCAAACGACCCCACTACCTATGCAAGGAATCTTATTCCCATTTAGCTATACCTACACAGCCGTATCTAGTAGCGACGCTATCGATGCACTTGTCAACGAATCGGCCCCCAGTTGGTTTTTAACCAATGTCTCTGTTGTGCTGACAACTCCACCACCCCCTCCTCCTCCCCCACCGACAATTAAAAACGGTTCAACTCCACAAGCTGTTGTCTTCTCTAGTTCATAGGAGATGCCACTATAGCCCAGTTCAATATGAGGAGCGAGTTGCCAGCCTTGGTTTGACCCATAGGTTGTCGCATCATATCCTGGGAAAAAAACATGTCTGCGCATCGCGTTATGATGGTAGCCGCCCCACAGGCTTAAATCGAGATAGCCTTGAGAAAATTGGATCTCTCCGTAGAGACCACAGGCGCCTTGTTGTATTTCAGAGCCGCCAAAAGAGTCGCTATCGTTGAGATCTGTAAAGGCGTATGCAGCTCCTATTCCAAAGAGGTTGTCCCTAGATCCTCGATAATCAAATCCGATAACAGCACCTTCGGTCGTTGCAGAAAAAGCAGGCGTTTGTTCTTCGGCTTTTTCATGGATATAGTTGCCAAAAGCGCTGATCCATGCGGTGTAGGGTCTTTCTGATCCGCACAGAAGGGTCTCGTCAATCTTTTCAACGTGCGCCCATAGATTAGAGTTGCTGGCTAAAACACGAGCAACCTCTTCTTTATATAACTCTTCATATGGCTTTTCTCTAAAAATAAATTGATTGTTGAAGCGAGATAGCTCTAGATGAGAGTTTGTGATGCCGATGAGCTCTGTCAGCATGTATTCTGAGGCGTAGGTGGCAAATCCGTTACGAGTTGGTGATA
>JABDDH010000021.1 GCA_013287705.1 Chlamydiota bacterium
TTCCTGGTACTAACGCTCCGAGCGCAGAAGATACAGCAACATTTAACGATGTGGCGGGTGCTCCAGCCGTCATGACAATCGTTTTGACAGATAGCACAGGGAGCACAGCTTTAGACCTTTCAGCTTTATATCAGTTAAATTTCAACGCGCCAAATACGAGTTTTACCATCAACCAATTTACAGGCGCTCTTGGGACCATCACAATGGATGCACAAGAGGCTCCCGCCTCGATCTCCATTTCGGCTGGAACTCATACCCTCAATGCACCCGTGATTTTAGTAATAGACACAACCCTTCAGCTCACTTCTGGAACCTTGACCTTTGGCAGCGCCTCTGGCGTCACAGGTGCCTCTACGTTCACAATAAGTGGACCTTCTGGAACGTGGAATAACGAAGCAACCATTAGCCCTGCGACCCTTCTGATGGAGAGTGGGACAATCAACAACTTAGGAACCATGAGCCCGACAACTCTTAACATCGGTGCACATAGTTCTGATACCCTCACAGTGACAAACTACAGCAGCATCTCTCCCACAGGAGGTATCACAATCGATGGGACAGGAACGACGACGGTTGTTAACTTTGCCACCCTCACCTCAGGATCTTCCTTGACAATTGGAGGGACAGGATCACCCACTCTTTTCACAAGCAATAGACTCTCTTCCGGAACAACTCTCTCTATCGAAGGCGGAACTGTTGTGAACACATTAGGTGGTAGCACCTACTCAACAACCGGTTTCACCATTTCCGGCGGAGACATTACCAACTCACTTGGAGCAGCTCTTTACGCTTCCACAGGACAATCGTTCACAATAAGTGGAGGAACAATCTCCAACCAATCGCTAAGCGCCCTTGGCTCTCTATCCATCTCAGACCTTGCGAGCAATCTTATCATCACAGGCGGTAACTTAACAAATGACGGAGCCTTTGCTTTAGCAGAATCAGTCCACATTTCAGGTGGAACCATCAACAATACTTTAGGCGGCTACCTTTTTTCACAAAGCGGCAATATGACGATCTCCGGCGGCACGATCACCAATGAGAGCGGCAGCTTCCTCTACGCATCTGGTAGCAACCTCTCCATCTCAGGCGGAAGCGTCACAAACGCCCAAGGCGCCTTCCTCTCGGCTATAGATGGGAACATTACCCTTTCCGGAGGGAATCTGACAACATCGGGGAGTGTCACTGCAGTAAACTACACACAAAGCGGATCTAGCCAGCTTGAAATTGGAGTCTTGGATCTCTCTACCTTCGGAAGTGTGAGTGCAAGCGGCACTGCCTCCCTTGGAGGCACACTCGTCGTCGATGCCCTTCCAGGTTTTTCCCTTGCACCTGGAAATAAGATCAATATTCTCACAGCTTCAAACGGAGTCTCTTCGACCTTTGCGAATGTCTCCTTTCAAAACTTTCCAAGCTCCCTCATCGCCAGCATCGACTACTTAGCAGATGCTGTTGCGTTAGAAATGGCGGCAACGATCCCAGCCCACATCAATGGGGCCAGCACTCAAATTGTCTTCTCTTCGGTCAACCAACACAATCTCCTCATCACGCAAAAGTCGTACCAGCTGCGTCATCGAATCAAGCAGACCTCCTCTCAACAGGCTCTCGCCCACACAGGATGGCAAGGACCTTCTGATGACTCTTCCCTCCTTGCAGCTTCTTTTGAACAACAAAAACAGTTTCAGCTGATCGAGAGAGTCGAAAAAGAGGAGACTGTTGAAATGCCATGGAGTGTCTACATGGGGCCTGTCGCCTCATGTGGAAATGTCAAAACAGTCGGTGACCAAGTTGGAATCAACTACCACTCAGTGGGTGGTCTTGCCGGCTGTGACTACCTTGTTCCGGAAGATTGTTCCGAAAGATGCCGTTTAGGAGTCGGTGGCATTGTCGAATTTAGAGAAAAAAGGCTCACAGCAAAAGAAAATTTTGGCTCAAGCACCGTCGATAGACTCCACGGCAGCCTCTATGGGACCCTCGTTCCAAGCAGCGTTCCAGACCTTGCTTTTGATGCCATTGTCGGTTTTGCCTACACGTGGGATCATGCCAAGCGCCATGCAGGGGCAAGTAAGCAGTTCACAGCACAAAGCAGCAACCACCAGAAGATCTTCGATGCCCTCATCGACATCGAGTATACCTTCTCAAACAGACGCTACTCAATGCCGTGCTCCCTCTCAATTACTCCGATTGGAAACGTTCAATACGTCATCGACTGGATCGGTGGATATAAAGAACATGGTGCTGGAATTTATGATCTAGATGTCAGAGGAGAAAAACTTCAGTCGCTGACAACAAACCTCGGGACCCGCATCGACTACCTCTACACAGGTAGATCCTGCACCTTCCGCGTTGAAGTTGATGCCGGCTGGCAGTACCAGTATCTCAACCTAAATCAAACGCTTGCCTTCACTCCATTTAACTTCAGCAGCCAGCCAGAACTTGTTTCGAGCGTGGCTCCAGGGCGCAACAGTCTCCTCTTGGGGATAGACCTGCTCCTCACCACTCGCCATGGCTGGCAATTTGAAGGCGCTGTCAATTACCAGAAAAACAGCCTCTTCTACGACACCTTTTTCTATCTAGGTTTTGGCAAACTATTTTAACAACGGTGCTCAATGACCCACCATCTGAAGTTTGGAAAAATTAAACCTCAAGATAAATATCCGGGCGGGTGCCGTACGCGGGCCACCAAGCAGAATTTTCCAGCTCTACAGAACATCTCTTTTTATAAGCTCACCTTGTATGAGCAGAGTGCGCGTGAGCCTCACTGGCATGCCAATGCGGATGAACTCGGATACTGTTTAAAAGGGAAGTTACTCATTTCTATCTATGGCAATAAAAATACAAAAGAGACTTTTCTCATCGAAGAAGGTAATGCCTTTTTTATCCCGTCTGGCGCCCTGCACTATATCGAAAATATCGGAAAAGAGAGAGCAGAACTCATCCTGCAATTTTCGCATGAAGAGCCAGAAGATTTTGGTCTCTCATCTGTTTTTGGCAGCTTTTCAGATGCCGTTTTAGGCAATACATGGGACGTGCCGGCAAGCCATTTTAAAGCCATGAAGCGCCTTTCCAGAAAGGCTTTCATTGTAAAAGTTAAAAAACCAACTCCCTTTTCTAAAGAGGTGCATTATTCATCTCCTTATAAATTTGCGCTTGAAGAAAGCATACCTCTTCTTTCCAACCAAGGAGGCTCTGCAAAAGTTGCAAGACACAACGTCTGGCCAGTCCTTCGAAAACAAGCTGTCTATTCCCTGGAACTTACAGGCACAGGAATGCGAGAGCCTCACTGGCATCCGGAGACCGCTGAACTGGGATATGTCGCAAAGGGAAAGGGAAGAATGTCAATCTTCTCACCCACCGGAAAAGTTAACACCTATATTCTCGAAGAAGGGGACATCTATTTTATCCCTAAAGCTTACCCTCACCACATTGAAAATTTACAGTCTACGGATCTGCATTTTCTAATTTTTTTCGATCAATCGATGCCCCAAGATATTGGATTTACCGGCAGCGTGAAGTCGTATTCTGACGAGCTCTTATCAAGCGTAATGCAGTGTAATGAAAAAGTCTTCCAAGCCCTTCCGACCTACTACGAAGACCTCTTCATTGTATTGAAGAAAAACCGTGTCGACAAGTGAATTCTTATCGATCATCTAAAAATTGCTCGAATCGATCCACAACATGAACCATATTTTTCTTTCCAAATCCAATGCGAAAAAAGTTGCCAGAGAGACCAAAAAGAGAGCCTGGCATAATCAAAACTCCCACTGTTTGAACAAGCCTCTCTGTAAATTCTTCGACAGAAAGAGGAAGCAGAAGCTTGACAAGCCCTATCGTGCCACTTTGGGGACGCTTCCAAGAAAAGAGGTTGCTGTGTCGTTTAAAAAAAGCGTCAAGAAGCTCTAAGTTGCCAAGCATGATCTCTCGATTTCTTTTGAGGATCTGATCTTTTGCTCGTAGAGCAATTAATGCTAAAATCTCACTTGGCGCGCTATTGCAAATCGAGGTGTACAATTTATAAGAACCAACGGCTTGTAAAAAATCAGCGGCTTGAGTTGCAATCCATCCAATACGGAGCCCTGGGAGGCCAAATGATTTAGTCATCACGTTGAGAGCTATTCCCCTCTCATAGCTATCTGCAATCGATGGCAGCCGATCGCGCTCATCAATCTCAAGGTAACGATAGACCTCATCGCAAAAAATATAGGTTCCTCGCTCTCTTGCGAGCTCAATTAAACCGTAAAATACCGCTTTATCTAACAGACTCCCCGTAGGATTGTGAGGGTAGTTTAAAACAAGCAGTTTTGTGTGAGGAAGAAAGGCGCGTCTCACCTCATCTAATGACAATTTCCATCCTTTTTCAGGATCAAGTGAAATCTCAGTAACGTCAGCACCGAAAGCCTCTGGCAATGTTTTTAACGACTGATAACACGGGTCAATCACGATGACATGATCTCGAGGATCTATCAAGGTCCGCATCACACAATAAATTCCCTCTTCAGCGCCAGCAAAGGTGAGCACCTGGTCTGCATCGATTTGGGAATATAGAGAAGCAATCTCCTTGCGTAGAAGAGGATGTCCCGGAGATTCGGTATAATCCAAGCTTAAATGTTCAAAAAGCTCTTTAGATTCAACATCTGGAAGCTCTAAAATTTCCTGCAGCTTCCAGCTCTCTGCAGCGGAATTACAGAGGACATAAGGAGCTGTAAACTCATGTTTTTTCCAAAACTCTTCTAGCTTAAATCGAGGAATTTTCATAGATCCTTTATACAAATACAAACCCAATATCCAGCAACCAGATCAGACGTAGGATCATAACCCATAAATTCAAAAGATCCGCTCCTTCGTCTGCATCTTTTGCGTAAGGTGAGTCCCTAACTCTTTTGTTCTATTGCAATATAAACTTTGACCTCTGGATTCACTTGAGGATCAAAATGATCGGGATAGAGTTCAAAGTCACTACTATACAACCTAGAAAGGTCTGATTTCCACACCTCTTGCCACGCGGCAATCAGCCCCTCAGGAAACGCTCCTTGTGTTGGAAAAACTGCGTATTGTGAAGCTGGGATCACTTTACCGACAAGCCCCTCTGGGACCTCATCCAAAGAAGAGACCTCAGCGCCAAGAATCCATGAATAGGCTTGAGTATAATCGCCTTCATAATCGGTATAAAGAGCAAGAAGATCACTCCCTACTTTATGCGGGATCTTCTCTAAGATATTTTCCTGAAAAAATCTCTCTTTATGTGCTGGCATCGTCGCAGAACATTCTTGATTATTTGTTCGGAGCTCAAGCCCAATAAAATATCTCTCGCCACGCTCTTCAATAGTATAGAGCATTCTCTTCACATCTTGAATAAAAGAAGAATAAGACTCTCCTTGTTTCATTGCTTTCCACAACTCCCAAGGACACTTCTGATTCCAGAGGAGAGGATTTTTTTTATATAGCTCATACGCATCGCTCTCTACCCAATGAAGACATCCTTGAGGGCCTACCCGGTCAGGAAAGCGAATCCCATTGAGGTGATCCACTTCGTGTTGAAAAATTCTAGCAGTAAAGTCTGAAAGCTCAGCAGTTACAGGTAGCCCATTCCGATCAAATGCGCACATTGTAATACTCTTACTTCTCGGTACAATCCCCATAACACGACTATCTACGGAATAGCAGCCTTCTCTCCCCTCTACAATCTCATCGGAATACCAGATAATTTCTGGATTAATATACGCCTCAAGAGAGCCAAGCTCGTTTCTATTACTATCGACCCCCACATCGACGAGAATAATCCGTTTTTGTATCCCGATCTGAGGGGCTGCAAGACCTACCATGACCCTCTTTTGAAAAGAATGATCTCTTTCTCCAGATGCGACAATCAGCATCTGATCGATGATAGATTGAATTTCATGGGAGAGAATATCTGCAACTGGAACTTCCAGTGCATCCCTCTGCAATAGAGGATCCCCTGGAAGAGTAAATGGGGAAGAAGGCATCGTAAACTCCTTGTCTTGATTACAATAAAGAGAAGAGATTAGGCAAGTGATAGAGAAAAAAAAGAGCCGCTGAATAACCATTAGACTTCTTTCGAAATCCCATTTGTTTATTAAAATTGCCTTTTTTGGAATCTGCGGCGCCAAACTTTTCGAACATCTGTTCACACATGCTCGAAAAATTTGGCGCCACATCTCCACCAAAAACATCAATTTTTCTAAACAAAGCGAATTTCGAAAGAAGTCTACTCTAAAATCAACTCCGTTTTTTTGTTTACAACGCAATTTCAAATGTTCTAGGGTCATAATAAGTGACAGTCCGTTCTAACAACACCCTTTTCAAAGGAAAAGTATGCTCGGTACAATACTACTCGTGATTCTAATCTTATTGCTCATCGGTGCCCTACCTACATGGCCACATAGCGCTAGCTGGGGATATGCTCCCAGTGGAGTTTTAGGGACAATTTTAATCATTATTCTGATTTTATTGCTACTTGGAAAACTTTAAAAACAGATCAAGACCCAGGTTTTAAAGCCTGGGCCTTAAAAAAAGGCTAAGATTTCGCTGCTGCTGCTGTCTCTTGAAAAAATTCTGCCTCAATACAATCAGAGGCCGCTTCTACACTCTTGACAAATCCAGGAGCACCAGCTTCTATAGCCAGCGCTTCATTGAGAGTGATAAGTTTTTTATATGCGTCTATATCGATAATCTTCAATACATGTAAAGAAGAGCCGACACCTTGATCGCGTACCCAGACAGCCGCAAGTCGAGCAGGACCTTTAGCATCATCGCGAAAATAAAACTTAATGGTATCTGCATATTTAAAGTAAGTGTCGTTGATCCGTTGAGTAAATAGTAGACCTTTTTCTCTTACATCTTGTTCTGTTGTTTGTATAAACGTCTTGTCTCTCTCTTGTATCGAAGCCCAACGCACAGCAGCTGGCGCTGAAACATGAAGAACCTCTATTTTATATCCATTCTGTTTAAGAAAGGCGTAAAAGCCGGCAGTCGTTGCCCCAGAGGATGTCGTTCCAAAATAAAAGGAGTGCTTATCACGGATAAGCTGTGCAAGCGTTACCTGCGTTGCAAAATTAGACATCGGACGGGCTTTAGTATAAGCAGCTTGTCGATCAGCCGGAGCACCGTCACCTGTGGCAAGTGCTTGTTGGAACATCGGGAGCTCTTTTAAATAGACATCATCGGGATCGACATAAAAGCAATTGCTACCTTGCAATGCGTCTCTCATCAAAAGAGTTTTTCCAGCACCGGGGGCTCCTGCCGTAATCACAGCGTGAGCCGATTGCGGAGGATTTTCTGCTAATTTTTTCAGATATAATTGATTAATAACAGCATGTGCCGCAGCAATTTCTTCAAGAGTATAAGGCGTTGCATTATCGAATGCGACACCTGAACCCCAACTCTCTAAGACCTTTCGTGGCACAGGATATGGAGTGGCTTCATTAAAAATAGGATCTAAATTACAAATGTTTCCTTGAACAGCGGCCATATTACCCTCAATTGTTGTATTAGTTGCGAAAAACCCTAAAAAAAGTAAGTAAGCGATTCTATTGAATTTCATGTCGGAAGATCTTAAGACAAAAGAAAAATAGAGGCAATAAAATTTTCTCAAAGTCGAAAATTTTAGCTTTTAATAAGGAAACGGGATAAAATCACCTTCAAATGCCTATAAATAAAATAGACTTTGAGCCATTCCCAGGACTAGGATCTGGTCATCTACAGACCATCTTAGCCTCTCTGCTTCTGCCCGGCAAAGAGCCTCCCTCTAAAGAATGGCTTGTTGATCTTGGGGAGGATAGTTATTTATCATGCTGGATCTCGACTCCTCAAAAATGGCAGTCATCAGATCAAACAGTTCTCTTGCTCCACGGAATGGGAGGCTCTACTTCTTCCGATTACATGATTCGCATCTCTAGAAAACTCTACCTTAAAGGGTATCGCGTTGTTCGGATCAATTTAAGGGGCTGCGGATCAGGAAGAGGGCGATCAAAACGGCTCTACCATGCAGGAGTAAGCGATGATCTTTTACAAGTTCTTCACTTGTTAAAAGAAAGAACACCTTATTCGGAGATGAGTCTCATTGGATTTTCCCTTGGTGGGAATATTGCACTAAAACTTTCCGGTGAACTTGGAAAAGATGCAAAGAGCCTTGTCAAGAGATGGATTGCCATCTCTCCTCCCCTTAACTTGGCACACACAGTCAACCAGATCCAGAAAAGAAGCAATCGCTTATACCACTCCTACTACCTCAAAAGAATCAGAAAGCAGGCCGGCTGTAAAAAGATAGCCTCACTCTATGATTTTGATGATCAGATCACAGCTCCTCCTTGGGGTTATGCAGGAGCTGATCAGTACTATCAAGAGTGCAGTAGCATCCGATTTTTACCTTTGATTGAACAAACAACTCATCTGCTTTTTGCAGAAGACGATCCCTTTATTTCCTTTGAAGAGCTCTACACGATACGTTTACCAGAAGCTGTCACGGTATCGACAACCAAAAAGGGAGGACATATGGGATTTTTAGGCAAGCCTTCTAAAAAAAGAACGATCTACTGGTTAGATGAGTGGATTTTAAATTTAATTGAATAGACGTCTTGCGTAACCTGCTTTGTTTGAAAAATTCGTAACAGTTCAGATACCCCATACAAACACTTCTGATCAGCCGTAGTGAATCATCGGAGGCCTATCGCCTCCCGCTCGCTCCGCTGCCTCCGTTTCCGCGTTCTCGGTATTTTTCTTGGTCGATCCTCGTCGCTCGCGCTCCAAGGATCCGCACAGAAAAACACCTCATCCGCGGTTTTTAAAAGAGGGTCTTCAGTTAATTTTTAATTAACAGTATCCCGTTTTTCTGCTATCATGTTTCGCATGGATTTAGATACATCAATACCCAATCTGTCCGGTCCAATTTTCGATGCCTTGCCAGAATCAATTCGATCTTACATCGGTGATGTATACAGTGCGCAGAAAATTTAAATCAAGAATCGTTGACCTACATTACGGATTAAAAATTCATTAAGAAAAATAATGCGCATAATTTTTTGACAAAAAAGAGAGCATTTAGTTACAGATTGTAAATGATGTACGAAAAAAATCTAAAGCCGACTATAGCACCGTTTTCTCTTGGAGAGACCTCCCCTCTCTCATCAATAGATGCATCCCCAGAATTTCACGATCCGTACTCAGACTTAAGCCTTTTTTTAGCAAAAAAAAATCAAACAGGTGATGTGTCACACAGGCTTTAGACAGAAGTGGTCACTAAAAATTCAAGAAGATCTCATCGCGGAAATTAGCCCCGAATTTCAGGAGAAATTTCCCAAATATCGACTTGGAGTCTCAGCTTTGCATAAAATCTGGGACAAGATTGCCTACTACTCAACGCAAATTCAAGAAGAAAAAGAGGCCATTGGACAAGATGGCAAACTCAACATCCACTTCTTTATCCGTAAACATCTCCAGCAGCTCTTTCCTTTTACCGGTCATACAGACCTACCCCCTTACCATATTGCCCATCAAATCGCTGTTAAGCTCAGCGAATGCATTGCAACAATTGATGCGATACGCCCCAACCTCGATCAGCTCACACGCCTGATCTGGATTATTCAACGCCATCTGATCCCAGGTCACATCAAAAGCCCCTACGACGAATATGATGCCGTTGACAAAGTGATCGTGAAAATTATTCTCGAGATCCGCGCAAAACAGCCGCACACAAGCCAACAAGAGCTTGAATACGCGGTAAGAGAAGCGCTCTCTTCTTTCAATGATCTCCCAAGCTTCTCCTCTCATGAAAAGATGATGGATACCATTGCAGCTCTTTTAGCAAACAAGCTCTACAACTCTTCCTATTGCTACATGAGCGAACAAAAAGAGGCGATCTCTAGATTTATCCGCAGATATACCGTCCTCTGCCAAAAGGCATCTCCTTCCTCTCTACTCTCTGAATCTGTCAGGAGAATCCTGGCTCTTTACATGCTTGCAAGCAAGCTGCCAAAAAATCTGAAACAAGAGCAGATAAAGGAAGCTGTCCTCTCTGTCTATCCAGTGGCCACGATTAATCGTCCAGCTCTTCCCCAGTCGGTCTATGCCTTCATCTCTGCAAGCCTCCTTCTTTTGCCAACAGAAGAATTCTGCTACTCACCTCACTATGTGGCAGAAAAAATAGCAGAGAACTACGAACAGACACATAGCTTGCCCCCTTTTGAAGAAAATCAAAAAGATCTCATCGAAATCATCGCCTGGAAAGTGATGAGTGAAAAAGAGGGGCTTCTCGAAAAGCTGCCTTATCGGATTGGACAAAAAATCGAAGAAGAGATCGCAAACGTCTTAATCGACCAGCCTCATAGTTCATTTTCTGGAATTGTCAAACTCACCTGCCAGTTTTTTGGGCGGATCAAAGAACTCTGCACCACAAAAAAATGGAGCGAAATCGAACGCAAAATTCACCTCTGGACTCTACAAGGAGATCTTCTCTGTCGCTCTATCCGTTTTAACTCCGATTCTCCACTTCTCAAAATGGCAAAAAAAGCGCTCCAAGAGGGAGAAAATCCTCATACACTTCCCTCTATCCTCTCCTATTCCTATGTGAAAAAGTTCCCGGAACTTGGCCCCTATTTTACTCAGGTGGACCTGCGTGCAAAAGTTTTATGCAAATACCTCTGGTATACAGAGCCTTCTTATGCTGAAGAGTCCTCTTTTCAACGGTTTCTCAAATGGCACAGAGGAATTTTTCCGTCTCACCTCTCAAAAAATCAGCTCCTCTCTGCGATGCAAGATCTGTGCAAAAAAATGATTCCGCTAGTTCCTTCTAAACTCTGCTCGGAAAATGAAATAGATCCCAAGTAAAATAAAAGGGAAGCTGAGAATCTGTCCCATTGTCAACAAGCTCCCCTGCTCTAACAGAAGGCTCTGCTCTTCTTTAAATTGTTCGATAAAGAGTCGAAAAGAGAAGACTAGAAAAAGAGAGATTCCTGCCAAAAGGCCCTCTTTTTTCCACGCTTTTTTCTTCCACAAAAAAAGAAGTAAAAAGCTAAGGATTAAGTAGTAAAGCGCTTCATAAAGCTGAACGGGATGGCGCGGCGCTGGAAGGCTCCCGTCTGCTGGGTGGCCAAAGGTAAATGCCCACGGCACAAAAGTTATCTTCCCCAGAATCTCTTGGTTAAATAAGTTGCCGATGCGAATAAAAAAACCCGCGATTGGAGCTACCACTCCGAGTAGATCGATCAGCCGTTTTTTTGAAATAGTTGGATACTCTTTATGGTGACGCTTATAAAATAAAATAAGAGCGACTAAAATACCTGCAACCCCTCCATGGCTGGCAAGCCCTCCTTCCCAGAGTTTCAAGATAGAAGCTGGATGAGAAAAATAGTAAGGGAGATTCTGATATAATAGAATGTCCCCAAGCCGGGCGCCTATTAGAGTGCCTAAAACGATGTAAAGTGTGATTGCATCAGAAAATGCGCGCCTTAACGAGAGTGACATTCCAAGAGAGCGCAATAGAGAGCGCAATAGCCAGTAGGAACAAAAAAAACCAGAGGCGAAAAAAAACCCGTACCAGAGAGGAGGCCTACCTAAAAAAGGGAGACTCCACGGGACGATCTCTTTTCGAGGATCAAAAAACATTTTAAGCGATCTCTTTTCTCAATGCCGCACGAAAATAGACAAATGCTCCATGAATTAAAGCAGAACCAATGGCAACATCGATGGTTCCATGGAGCGCATGTGGAAGTCCTATGAAGCGTAAACTTACGCCTAAAAGAATCATCCCTCCAATGAGAAAATAAAACTTACGTCCATAAACCTGGGAAAAAGGAATCGGCTCCTTCAAGGAGAGGATCTTCTCTAAAATACGACGCGCTGATTTTTTTAAAACAAAATGACCTTTCACAAAACCAATGAGAAGACCTATCGAAATTAAAAGAAGGACGCGCTCTTTTCCTCCTTCTAGCAACTGAGATTCAGAGGTCAACAACTTAAGACCGCGCATCAATAGAGAGAGCCCACCAAAGAGCCAAAAAAGTCCGGAAAAAAGAATCAAATAGAGTTTTTTCATGATGGGGATTGTAGCTCATCTACATTACTGTGTCGACAAAAAACAGCCTGACTTTTACAATCTGGCAAGAAATTTATATACAATTCTAATGGATTTTCAAGAAGCTGAATAGGAGCTATTTATATGAACCTCTCCCTTGTTTTCATGCGCATTTTCTTCCTACTGCTCAGCGTTTTTTTCATGACAACGTTTATGATCTCCTCTCCCAATGGATCAACTCTACATAATGGCCTCATTGGAATCGGAATCGGAGTTCTCTTTAGTCTCCTGCTCTTTAGTTTTGACATCCTCTTTCGAAGATTCAATTTGCGCTCCTTTAATATCGCTGTCATTGGGATTTTTATCGGCTATCTCATGGGAGAGGCTCTTGTCTTAATTTTTGATGCCATCCTCGACATTAGCTCTCTTTCCATTACTCTTGAGCCGCAACTCCTTGAAATCATTAAAATCGCGCTCTTTTTGTTCGGCATTTATTTGGGAACAATTATGACCTTAAGAGCTGCAGACGAGCTTTATGTCAGCATCCCCTTTGTTAAATTTACACCGACGACTCAGAAAAAAAAGGACATTTTAATAGATGGATCGATTCTTGCCGACACAAGAATTATCGATCTTGCGGCATCAGGACTCCTCGATCATCAACTGATCATTCCGCGCTTTCTGATTAAAGAGCTCTACGCACACATTGAATCCCCTGACGAAGTGATTAAGACAAAAGCTAAACGCTCACTTGAAGTCATCAAAAAACTGGAGCAAATCGCCTATTTAGAAGTCCGTTTTAATGAGATCGATTTCCCTGAGGTCAAAGAAATCCCTTTGAAGCTGATCCGCTTAGCACGGCTTCTGGACTCTAATATCCTAACCGCTGACATCAGTAAACTCCAGACAGCCTCTGTCGAAAATATCCGAGTCATCAACATCCACGCACTCTCAAACGCCCTAAAGCCCCTCATGCAGACCGGTGAATACATCAAAATCAAGATTCAGCGCAGAGGCAAAGAACCCATGCAGGGAGTTGGTTATTTAGAAGATGGGACGATGGTCGTTGTCAATGGAGGAGGAGATTTTATTGGCGAGCAGATCGATGCACAAGTCCTCTCTGTCAAACACACCTCATCAGGGAGAATGATCTTCTGCAATTCTCTAGATGCAGAAGGCAATAGCCGCCAAGACCTTTCAGAAGAGTTGGACGATGAATCACACTGAAATAGACGGTATCGGTACCGACATTCTCGAAATTGAGAGAATACGCCTCATGATAAAAAAACATGGGGAACGCATGTTACAGCGTCTATTTACAGAAAAAGAGATTCACTACTGCTCTAAATTTAAAGATCCAGCGCCTCACCTGACAGGTAGATTTTGCGCAAAAGAAGCCGTCTCTAAAGCTCTTGGCACAGGCTTTGGCAAAACACTCTCTTTTCACGATATTGAAATTTGTAATAATAAAGAGGGTAAACCCGTTGTTCTTTTATCAGAAAAACTGCAGAAAAAAATCGGGACAGTCCATATCCTCCTCTCTATCAGCCACTGCAAAGAGTATGCCATAGCAACAGCCGTCTTAAGAACCTGTTTAAAATCTTCGATCGGGTGATTTGTGTGCTAAAATTCACTATAAACAGGTTCTAAAAAGAGAACGGTAACCGATAACTTGCTGTAACAAAAAAGAGATGTTCTGGAAACGAGTGGGCTAAAATCCGATAGCCTCCTTCAAGAGATATGGAGCCCCAAATAGGCCATAAATATCTGTAGGAGATGCCAAGGTCAACTGACTGATGATGAATCTGTGCATAGCCGTGGAAATGCTTGATATTGACCTCTCTTTTTGGCCCAAAGCCAAAATAAGCATCGCCAAAGAGCTGAATCTGCTGCTGATCCTCTCTATTTTTCTCCCAAAATAGACGCAGGCGAGTCCAAGGGAAGCCTCGGTTGGCCATGCCAAGCCCAAAGTAGCCGCTCATCCGGTAACGCCACATCGCCTCACACGCCCACTCTTTCCCGATAGCCAGATTCACCTCAAAGTTGCAATTGGAATGATACGGCGTACTCACATCGGTTAAGGCGCGCGTTGGCACAAAACGAACAACAGTACCTGTTGCAACACTCAAAAAATCACCCAGCACATCATCCCAAAAGAGTTTACGCCACTGGACAGCGACGCTGCGCGTACTCCATGGCAACCGAGGGGTATTTGTAAACTCAACTTCACCATCAAAAGAAGAGCTTGAATTCGTTGAAAGTCCTAAGTTAAACGCGAGCAACTGATCATTCGACGGGTGAGCAAGAGGTACGAGCGCCTGATCAACTTTTGGGTAGCGACTATAAGTAAACGCCCCTTGGCCTTCAAGCTCCCAGGCGTTGCCAAACCACGGTTTCGTATCAAGGCCAAGGACTGTCGATGAGAGAAAAAGAAAATAAGCTACACGTTTCATCTAATGATACTCAAGAGCTGCAAGCCATCTCTCTGCATCCAGTGCTGCCATGCAGCCAGAACCTGCAGCTGAAACTGCCTGGCGATAGATCGGATCTTGGACATCTCCTGCTGCAAAAATGCCTTCAATATTGGTTCTTGTTGAGCCAGGAATCACTCTAAGGTAGTCGTGTTCCATAAGCTCAATTTGTCCTTCTAAAAATCCGACATTGGGACGATGGCCGATGGCAAAAAAAAGACCTCCCGCTGGATGCGTTGTCTCTTGTTTTGAATGGACATCTTGCACCGTTACCGATTCCACAAGTTGTTTACCCTCTACTCGAACAAGAACATGGTTCCAGAGCATCTCTATTTTGGGATGGCTTGTCGCACGTTCAGACATGATCTTAGAAGCACGCAACTCCCCACGTCTATGAATAATATAAACTTTACTACCATACTTTGTTAAAAAAAGAGCCTCTTCAACGGCAGTATCGCCACCACCCACGACAAAGAGCGGCTTATTGCGGAAAATAGGAATAGCGCCATCGCACACAGCACATGCGGAAACCCCCTTTTGCCACAACTCTCCGTCGCGCGTGCCCGGAACATCAAGACGTTGCGCTGTAGCGCCCGTTGCAATAATGACTGCCTCTGCCTCAACCTGTGTTGATCCACCATGAATGAGAAAAGGACGTTTCCCACATTCGACTTTTGTCACATCTTCTGTCAAGATCGTCGTTCCAAAACGGAGCGCTTGAGAGCGGAATTTCTCCATCAGATCAGGCCCTGTAATCCCCTCCGGGAAACCGGGATAATTCTCCACCTCTGTTGTCGTCATAAGCTGCCCGCCCGCTGGTCCCGAAAAAAAACCTTCAAAAACTAAAGGCTCTAAATTAGCGCGTGCCGCATAGATAGCAGCTGTATAGCTTGCAGGTCCTGAACCAATAATCACAAGGCGTCGTCTTTCCATTATATCATCCTAAACTAGAATATCACGTGGAGTCTACAGGCTAGCCTAAAAAAGGCCAACAACAAAAAAACCCCTCCATCTGGAGAGGGTTTTTTGAGTGAAGCCTCTTTAATGGTGATGCTTTTTGTGAGGAGCTGGAGGCGCTGGAGGTGGTACAGGTTTAGGTGCGGGTGCAGGAGGCGGTGTTGGCACTATGCCATCACTGAAATCGTAATCTAAAAAAATCGAGCCAGATGCATGGTCATATGTCTTTGGAACATTTCCATAATTGATCTGTTTGTTGTGCACAAGATCGATCAGAGAGTATGAATTGACTTGAGTTGGATTCCCAGCTGCATCATCACTGATTGAGAGGTAGTAGCGTTGCGTTGTTGCACTTGGTGTCGACAAAACCAAATCTGTCAAGTCTAGGGCAAAAGTAAGGCTCTGTGCAACACCTGAACTGGTTCCATTGAAATGCAGCGCCCCACCTTGATTAGCCAATCCGTAATCGGCAATTGTTGTTGTCGGCACGGTTTGGTGAACGTTCGAGACCCCAGCTTGAATCGCAATTTGATTGCGCAGCGCTTGAGTTAAAGAAAATTGAGAGATAAGACATGGAGAGTAGTTTTTAGCTTTAGGTATAGCTGTAATGACATTTGAATTCAGATAGATTCCAGCAGGTACACGGCCGACATTCGGACCTCCTACAACTGCGGAATGTGCCAAAAATGCATCATAGGAAATCCAGACAAATCCAGCATTACCCCAAAAGGTTCCCCAGGAATTTGCAATTAAAAAAGCGCCCCTTTCACCTGCATCTACTTGCCCATTACCATTCACATCGATCCAGAGATTATCATCGTAACCGACAATTGTCATAAAGTGGCCCCCATCTGTGCCATTCATATAGGTCGCTGCCAATTGGCCTACATAGTTATCGTCGAGATGTTGCGGATCTGATTTGACTGTTGTGAAGACCCAGGATTCGATAAACGTAGCAAATGTCAGAACATGTCCATTGGCAAGCGCTGTTTTAATCGCTGTCAGGTTTTGTCGATCAGAACCTCCAAGCCCTGGAATTAAAGCATAAGGAGCCATTCTGTTATTAATTGCTGACACCCAATCTTGAGAATTCATGTCCCAAGCCGTGTAATTTGTGTTGTAAGGAAAGTTCATTATACTAGTTGCGCCATTAATGGAGAGAAGCTGATACGCATCTAAAACAGAGAGCCCTCCATCGACACCCCCATTCAAAATATCATAGGTCCACTTAGGAGAGAGAACTCGTTGCATTCCATTCTTATTGCTGAATCCATTCAAAAGCCCAATCTCATGACTTGCTTGATAATAAGTAGATCCCCAAGCGACACAAGACCCAATTTGCCCCTGATCACCGATCGGTGGGAATGAAGGCAACAGGCTGTTGTTGACAGAAGAGGGCAGAGTTGCTTGGAGTGGTAATTGTTCCAACGCTTGGCTTGAAGAGACGCGCATTGTGCTGAATTCATTTTGCTCTGTAAAAACAGACTGTCCAGTCCTTTGCGCTCCAAGAGCATTAAGCTTAACCCCAACCACTTTGTGTACATTCATCTCTAGATGCAGGTGTTCATGATCTTGTAGCGGTTTTAGACCATGTGTAGATGGTAGGGTAGGTGGTGCAGAAGCATAGAGGGATACGCAACTTACAAATGAGAGGATCAAACTATAAAAACGTCTGTGGCACATGCGAATACTCCTTTTTTGGTAAAAGAGATCAGTTTAAAGAAAAAATTATTTACTGTAAAAAAAATTTCACACCACTCCACTTGTGTAAAAGTAAGGGAGGTTGTAAAATGCGCTCACAATTTAACTCGACTTTGTAACTTTTTGGGACCGAAGGCCTCGAGATATTTGTTCTTGGCACGGTTTTTTTCTAAGGAAGGGGTTACAAACCCCTTCCTTAGAAAATAAATCAGCTGAGTTTGGCCATAAGCCAAACGGCCAAGAGCAAATAGACGAGGCAGGCGGTCCCAAAAAGTTGCAAAGTCGAGTTTAACCTTGGAGTCAATTGAGAAGCATCGTCTTAAAAAAGGTCAGCAAGTCGATCAACGGAAGCCCAATCATTGATGATATTAGTCTAACAATTCCAGCTGGTAAATTCTTTGCCCTTCTGGGCCCAAGCGGCTGCGGCAAAACAACTCTTTTACGTCTGATTGCAGGCCTTGAAAAGCTCGATTCGGGCCAGATTTTCATGGGAAATGAAGATATCAGCGACTGCCCGATTAATAAGCGTCCTATCAATATCGTCTTTCAAAACTACGCCCTCTTCCCTCACCTCAACGTCTTTGAAAACATCGCTTACAGTCTGAAACTGAAAAAACTCCCTAAGATCCTAATTCAACAGAAGGTCCTAAAAATTTTAGAAGCATTTCACCTAGAAAATCACATCTACAAACTCCCCTCACAACTCTCAGGGGGACAGCAGCAGCGCGTTGCCCTCGCAAGGGCAATTGTTGGAGAGCCTGATCTGCTTCTTTTAGATGAGCCCCTTGCCGCTCTAGATTTTAAATTACGCGAAAAGGTGCTTTTAGAACTCATTGAGCTCCAAGAAAAACTCAAAATCACCTTTGTCTATGTCACCCACGATCAGTTTGAAGCGCTGACAGTCGCCGATCAAATGGCCATTATGAACCACGAAGGGACCATTGAACAGATCGGCCGTCCAAAAGAGATCTATGAATTTCCCGTCTCCTCTTTTGTCGCAAAATTTGTCGGAACAACCAATATCCTTCCAGGGAGACTCTGCAACCTCGACGAGGCGCCTGAAATTGAAATTGCAGATCTTGGCCATTTTAAAGTCGATATTTCACAGAAAAAAACATGGATGAGTGAGGGGTGTGAGATGGTCATGAGCATCCGTCCTGAAAAGATCTTCATCACAAAAAAAATCACCAAAAACTTCTCAAATCATCTGATAGGACACGTCCATTCTATTGTCTACCACGGCAGATCGACTCAGTATAACATCGTCCTGAAAAATGGGATGCGCCTGCAGGTCTTTGAACAGAATGAAGAACATTTTCCACAAGAAGTGATCGATTACGACAACGAAGTTCACCTCTATTGGCAGAAAGAGAATGCTGTCTTATTGGAGCGGTGAAGATGCAGGACAGGTCTTCAAACCTCCCCTTTGCAATTGGCATCCCAGCACTCCTCTGGCAGATCCTCTTTTTTTATGTGCCTCTTCTTTTGATGGTCGGGACAACACTTGTCACTTTTGCTGAAGATGGAAGTTTTACAGGCCTTACCCTTCAAAACATCGGACGCTTTGTCACTCCAGTCTATGGACGTGTCATCCTCTCTTCCATTTTACTTGGCCTTAGCAATACAACGCTTTGTCTACTCATCGGTTATCCGCTTGCCTATTTTTTAGCCTTTACGGGGAAACGCTTTAAAAATTTTTTCCTTTTTTTACTGATTGTTCCTTTCTGGACAAACTTTTTGCTCCATGTCTATGCCTGGTTCTTTGTTCTGGAGCGCAATGGCGTTGTCAATACAGCTTTAATCCATCTTGGACTCATCGAAACGCCGATTCATTTTCTAAATTCCATTTTTGCCATTATGGTGATGATGGTCTACTACTATCTGCCATTCATGGTCTTACCGATCTACTCTTCGCTCGAGCGCTTTGACAAGCGACTCATCGAAGCCTCCCTGGATCTTGGTGCCACAAGCCTAGAGACATTCCGAAAAATTGTCTTGCCGCTGACGCGTCGCGGCATTGTCGGCGGTTTTTTCCTCGTCTACATCCCCTCTTTTGCCGAATTTGCGATTCCAGAGCTGATGGGAGGGGATAAATTAATGTTTGTCGGCAATGCGATCTCTCACTACGTCTTAGGAGAAGGTACCGGATCTCTTGGCGCCTCTTTTACAGTGATTAGCTGTGCGATCTTACTCCTTACCTCGGGTTTTCTATACTGGCTGCTCGAAAAACTTCTGACCCCCAAACAGAGGTGTGATGCGTAAAGTTCCACAGCTCCTTTTTATCGCAGCAACCTATCTCTTCCTTTATGTGCCGATCATTGTATTGCTCATCTTTTCCTTTAACACAGAGAGTTTTCCCTCTCCGTGGAAGGGATTTACCTGGAAATGGTACCAAGAGCTCTTTCACTCCATCTACCTCTGGGAAGCTTTTTCCAATTCACTCATTGTTGCGCTCGCGTCCACACTCATCAGCGTCAGCGGCGGAGTTTTACTCATCTTTTATGCAGCTCAAGGTGGCCGTATTGGCAAATACCTCTTTTTATTCTATGGCAACTTGGTCATCCCAGAGACTGTGCTCGCTGTCAGTTTACTCAGCTTTTTTAGCCTTGCTCAAATTCCTTTAGGATTAACCACACTGATCTTGGCACATACCTTGCTTGGCCTTGGCTTTGTCATCCCAATGGTCTATGCCCGTTTTTTAGAACTCGATTACAGATTAACAGAAGCGTCACTTGTTCTTGGCGCCACGCCCATCCAAACTTTTTTTAAAATCACACTGCCACTATTAGCACCGACACTCATTACAACGGCACTTCTAGTCTTTATCATCTCCTTTGACGATTTTATTCTCTCGTACTTCTGCTCGGGAAGCTCATCGCAGACTCTCTCTCTCTACATCCTATCGATGATCCGTTCCGGCGTCTCACCTATTGTCAATGCCCTCTCGTCCCTGCTTCTTTTTTTAAGTAGTCTCTTTGTCTGGATCTTCTTCTCCTTAAAAACACGCACGAGGATTTTTT
>JABDDH010000022.1:0-71 GCA_013287705.1 Chlamydiota bacterium
GGGCTTTAATTGCAGAGGCAAGAGCGGGTGCGCTTGGAATCTCGTATTTTTTCAAAAAATCTTTTGTGAAG
>JABDDH010000022.1:81-18557 GCA_013287705.1 Chlamydiota bacterium
CTGATAGGCGTAGGCATTTTGTCGCACGATCCTTTTTAAAGTCTCTTTAACTTCTTTCGAATGAATGTGGTTATGCCCATTAGCAACGAGATGAAAACAGACCATTTGTACGTAATTGGGGGTGTCGCGAACTGCTTTTTTTAGAAAGAGTAGGGCGTCTCTTTCAATGGGTTCATAATCGCTCCTTCGCTCTTTAATTTGTAACAGATTTGTTAAATATTGGGAAGCGGCAAAACTGGATTTTCTAAGATTAAAAGTTCGTGACGTGTATATTATACGGATGCGTATTGCTATTGTGGGAGGAGGCCTTGCAGGTCTATCCCTTGCCTATTATCTTTCAGAGCGTCATCGGGTCACCCTCCTAGAGAAAGGGGGTGGAGCTTCGCGTATCGCCACAGGGCTTTTGCATCCGTACCCCGGCGAACAGGGGCGCCGCAGTTGGAAGGCAGATGAGGGACTTGCGTCAACAAAAAAATTACTTTTGCTTGCACAAGACGCTCTTGGGAGAGCGGTTTTTGACTCGTCGCCGATTGTGCGGATTCTGACGGAGGCGCAAGAGCCGATATTTCGTGCCCATGCAGCCAAGTATGGGGATGTGTTGATGCAAGAGGGGAGGTGCAAGATTTTGTTGGGGATGACGATTGATGCGCCTTTATATTTAGAGGGGCTGCGGCGTGCCTCTGTTGCGCGCGGTGTCATGTTTTGTATGCAAGAGGTGCAGGATCTTCAGGAGCTTGACGAGTATGATCAGATTATAGTGGCAGCGGGAGCTGGAGCGCTTGGCTTTGCGGAGTCTGCTTCTTTGGGGTTAAGGACGATCAAGGGACAGGTGTTGATCTGTGAAGATAGGCCCCTTGCGGAGAGTTTAATTGCCAAAGGCTATTTGGTGAAAAATCAAGGCCAGCTTATTCTTGGCGCCACCTACGAGAGGAGATTTGACTCAGAAGAGCCAAATCTTGCTTTTGCCTGTGAACTGATGGAGCAAAAACTTGCGCACTTCTCCTCACTTGTGGGTCCTCTGAAGGTTGTTGACTGTAGAGCTGCCGTGCGTGTTGCTATGCCTGATCAATACATTCCGTTTTGTGGACAAGTGGGTAAAAAGCATTGGGCTGTGACAGGTCTTGGCTCAAGAGGGCTTCTGTATCACGCTTATCTTGCAGAAAGGCTTTGCAACAACCCGGTTTTTCTTTAAACTTTCACTATGACGCAAGACTCATTTTTTTTTCTCGGTTCTGGTGGTGCGATGGGGATTCCTGTTGTTGCTTGTCATTGTTCTGTGTGCACATCCGCAGATCCGTACAATAAGCGCCTCAGGCCCTCTGGATTATTAGAGGTGGAGGGGAAGCGGTTTCTGATTGAAGTGGGGCCGGATTTTCGCGCTCAGATGTTGCAGTATGGAGTTTCTGGATGTGATGGACTTGTGCTCACACATGCCCACTTTGATCATACAGCTGGATTTGATGATCTGAGAGCTTTTTATTTTGCCCATAAAAAACCGTTGCCGATTCTTTTGTCACAGGAGACATTTGATGAGTTGCACAAGCGTAACTCTTATTTGATCCAGGGTCTTGTCTCTAAATTGTTTCTCTTTCAGATTATAGACAAGGAAGAGCTTCTTTTTGAAGGGGTGAAGTTTCAGACTATGCACTATGTGCAGATGGGGATGAAAGTGACAGGTTTCCGCTATAAGAATTTTGCTTATATTTCTGATGTGCGCGATGGACTTGAAGCGTTGATGCGCCCGTTAGATGGTGTACAAACGCTTGTTGTGAGCGCCCCGCGCCTTGTTGCGACAGAAGCGCATTTGAGTGTTAATGAGGCAATTGTCTTTGCGCGAAGCGTTGGTGCTAAAAAGACGTGGCTGATGCACTTGGCCCATGACATAGAGCATAAAAGCGTAAGTCAGAAACTGCCTTCGGATGTAGGTTTGAGCTATGATGGATTGAGGATTTTACTATGAGTATTTCGATTTTAAAGCGCGCCCTCCTCGTCGGTGCCTATCTCAAGAGCGAGGCCAAAAAGGAGACAGAAGAGAATCTCGAAGAGCTAGAGAGGCTTTGTGACACTTATGGTCTTGAGACGATTCAGAAGATGGCAATCCCTTTAAAAAAGATGGAATCGGCCACCTTTTTTGGCAGCGGTAAAATCGATGAGCTGATCGCTTTATGCCACGAGGAGAAGATCGATCTTCTTGTCTGTGATGATGAGCTTTCGCCGCATCAACAGAGGAATCTAGAAGAGCTCTTTAAGCGTCCAATTATTGATAGAGCAGAGCTGATTATTGAGATTTTTGCACAAAGTGCCAAGACGCGCGAGGCGAGGTTGCAAATCGAACTTGCCACAATTCGGTACCAGTTTCCACGCCTTAAACGCCTCTGGACCCACTTGGGAAGGCAGACTGCCGGCGGGGCTGGATTTACGAAAGGAGCTGGAGAGAAGCAGATTGAGCTGGATCGGCGCACATTGCGCCGCAGGCTCTCGCAACTAGAAAAAGAGCTTGAAGCTGTCGCGTCGGTGCGCGAGGTGCAGCGAAAAGCGCGCAGACGCTCACGCATTCCTACCTTTGCCATTGTCGGCTACACAAACGCCGGGAAGTCAACCCTTCTCAATGCATTAACCCAGGCTGGAGTTGTGGCAGAAGACAAGCTCTTTGCAACCCTTGACACGACAGTGCGTAAGTATTTTCTTCCCAATCGGCAAGAGATCCTTCTTGTCGATACTGTCGGCTTTATCCGCAAGATCCCTCACCTTCTCGTTGCGGCCTTTAAGAGCACTCTAGAAGAGGCGCTCTATACAGATATTTTGTTGCACCTCATCGATGTGAGCGTCCCGACCTGTGAGCGGCAGGCACAAGACGCGATGAAGGTCTTAGAAGAGCTTGGGGCAACAGGACGGCCTATCATTACAGTTCTGAATAAAATTGATCGCGCTCCCTCTCCGCTTTTATTGCATAAATTGCGCCTAAAGTATCCTAAGACGGTTCAAGTATCAGCTCTTCATGGAACGGGATTGGATCAGCTATTAGAGATGATGAGCGTTGAAATTTCTAAATTGCGCACACTCTTTCATCTAAAAATCCCCCAAAGTCAATACGCCTTGATCTCTGAGCTCATGAGAGAGGGGCGCGTTATTGCATCGAGCTATGAGGAGAACGATGTGATCCTTGAGGTTGAAGTGCCAAGTTCGTTCGAGGCGCGCATCGCTCCATATCAGATCAGCTCCTAGCTGCGATATAGTCGTAGACAAGGGTGAGGATGCCGCTTGAGAGCATCTGAACTGCAATGAGGGAGAGAAGCATGCCGCCGAGGCGCTCACACGCTGTCAACCCTCTTTCACCAAGAATATATTTAATGGTTGAGGAGAGGAGTAAAATCGCAAGTGTGAAGAGCCAGGCTGTCATAACGACACCTGCCATAAACCAGTGGCTCTGGATCTGGTCTGCATAGACCATTACCATAGCAATGGCGCCAGGACCTGCAACGATGGGCGTTGCTAAAGGAACGATAAACGGCTCCTGCAGAGGCCTGTCTTTCGGGTGAATCTTGGGGAAGATCATGCCAAGTGCGATAATGAATAAAAGGACCCCTCCTGCAATGCCAATGATGGGTTGTGAGATATGAAGTAGTCCCAAGATGCGGTGACCAAAAAAGTTAAAGATCAGCAAAATAAACAGAGCGATGAAGAGCTCGCGGATAATAATCCGTCTCTGCTCTTTTGGTTTATATCTAGCGAGTATTCCAACAAATAAGGGAATGTTGCCGAGAGAATTAAGGACAACAAAAAGTGAAAAAGCTACAGAAAAAAATGAGAGCATCGGTGCCTCCAGTAATTTTTGATCCTAGCCTATTTTAATTTTTTTTTAATAACTCTTTTTCAAGGCCCTTGTCTCTCAAGGGGTTCTATGGCATACTGTTTGCATGACAGGATCTTCGCATAAAAAATTCAAGGTTGTAACACTCGGGTGTCGTACCAATCAGTATGAGTCAGCTGCCTACGCAAATCAGCTCAAAGAGATGGGTTATGTCGAAGCGTGTGACAATGAAAAGGCAGACTTGTGCATTGTCAATACGTGTACGGTGACAGAATCTGCTGATAGTTCTTCACGTCTCGAGATTCGGCGTCTTGCAAAAAAATATCCGGAGAGCAGAATCGTCGTTACCGGCTGTTTAGCAGAGCGCCTTCCAGAAGAGATCGCCCGTCTTGATGGCGTCTCTCAAGTGATCCCGAATCAGAAAAAAGAGGATCTTTTAAAGATCGTCTTTCCAGAAGAGGAGAATCTTCCGGAATTTCAGATCGACCATTTTCCAGCCCATACGCGCGCTTTTGTCAAAGTCCAAGACGGCTGCAACTCCTTTTGCACCTACTGTATTATTCCGTATGTGCGAGGAAGGTCGCGTTCGCGTCCTATTCCAGCAATTATTCGAGAAGTCGAGGGGCTGATCGAAAATGGGTATAAGGAAGTTGTTTTGACAGGGATTAATATTGGGGATTTTGAAGGGGAACATGGTGAAAGACTTGCAGATCTTGTGAGCCTTGTCGATAAGATTCCAGGGCTGAAGCGTCTGCGTCTCTCTTCGATTGATCCGGACGAAGTGGACGCACAATTGACAAGAGCCATTATCGAAGGCAAGACAACGTGTCACAGTCTCCATCTTGTTTTACAGTCAGGCTCAAACCTTATTTTGAAGCGCATGAACCGCAAATATACGCGTCAAATTTTTCTAGAGACAGTGGAAAAGCTCCAGAAGATCGATCCTGATTTTACCTTCACAACCGATCTGATTGTCGGCTTTCCCGGTGAGACAGAACGGGAGTTTGAAGAGACCCTGCAACTGATGGAGCAGATCCAATTTGCAAAAGTTCATATGTTCCCCTATAGCAAGCGGACGCGAACGCGGGCAGCTCTTTATACTGATCAGGTCCCACGTGACATCATTACAGAACGCAAGCAGCTTCTGCTTGCGCGCGCAGAATCTGGCTCTTATGCGTTGCGCGATAAATACATTGGGCGCACGCTTGAATGTTTGCTTGAGACAAAAAATCAAGAGGGGGACCACTCTGGCCACTCGGACAATTTTTTGCCTATTTTGTTACGGGGAGAATACCGATCCAATGATTTAGTTCTGGTTGAGTGTGTTGCAAATAGTCAAGAGGGGTTAATTGGTCGATGCGTATTGTAATTGGTGAGAGACAGCGTCCATTTTCACATAGACCGGGAGTCCGTTGTCTGTTGCCTAGAAGCGGGCTTGAAGTAGAGGTTTTCCCGACACTTGTCCGTATTGGTACAAAAGAAATTCTTCTGCCAATAAGTGGGCCTGTCCGTCCCTTTACAGTCGAGTTAGACTTGGAAAAGGGACGCATTGTTGTTTTTGGACAAACGGAATGCTCTGCCTTTCGGTATGAAATTGTACAAGAGGCTTCCGACATTCTTCTGCGTTTTGATCGGGGAGCTGATTACTCTTTGCGCCTCGCGCATCCAGAAAAGGTGGCACCTCTCCCTTTTGAGCGCCTCTCCCTCGGCACTCACAAGGCGCTCGATTGGGAGCTTGTCGCACGCCGCCGTGACTGTGCAGAGATTTTACCCATATTGTTACGTGTTGGCCAGTTAACGCCGCCTGTTACTGAATCTCGGCGCTATGGCACAGCCTCTTTACTTGTGCGCTTGGAACAACTTATTGAGACGCGAGACAAGCCGGCGCTTAAAGAGGCGTTTGTTGATCTGTTTGAAGCGGGGTTTAGAGGAATTTTGGCGCCAAGACTCGAGGATGATCAGTTTCAAGGGATTGTGCCGACAGATGCCGTTCCAGAAAATATCTCTGCATTGATCCTTGTGCAAGAGGCGCATAGGCTCATTCGCCGCCTCTTTGTACAGGAGGAGGGGAGTCGCGTGAATATTCTCCCTGTTTTACCACAAGAGTTTGATGCCGGCCGTTTTTGTGATGTGCAGACAGCCTTTGGTCTGATGGATCTAGAGTGGTCAAAGAAGAGGATTCGCCGCTTGATTCTTCGTCCACGGCAAGACTTGCTGCTCGACGTCCAGTGGCAGCGCACTGTTAAAGAGTTTCGGGTGAGAAGATCCTTGAAGGGGCGCGGCGAGAGGATGGCGATCGGAACCCCCTTGCAGTTAAAGGCAGGCGAGTCGCTCTACCTAGACCGCTTTGAAAAGTAGTCTCTTTAAATTTTTTTGGCGAGCTCTTCGAAGCGCAAATAGAGCTGCTCTACCTGCGTCTCAGTCAGGGAGACATCCAGGCAGATCTCTGCGAGGCGCGATGGGTCGGTGGCAAGCTCCTGGCTCATTAACGACTCGTTGAGCATCTGGAGTTTGGCTTCCAATGTGGCAAGTTTCGCTTCAATCCCTTCGTACTCCTTTTTCTCGGCGTAGGAGAGAGCCTGCTTTTTTGGGGCTGTCTCGTTTTTTTCACGACTTTTCGGGGCAGTATCACGTGGTCTGTTTGCAGCTTCCCACTGCGTATAGTCGGCAAAGGTTTGGCCGGCGCTTCCAGGAGAGAGAGAGAGGATCTGGTTGCAGGTGCGCTCGAGCATAAACCGATCATGAGAGATCAGGACAACGGCACCCGGAAAGTCGATTAGGCTCTCTTCAAGGGTTTCAAGTGTCGGGATGTCTAGATCATTTGTCGGCTCATCCAGAAGCAGCAGGTCTGCTGGCTGCAGCATCAGGTGAGCGATCGCAATGCGCGCGCGCTCGCCCCCGGAGAGCTTGCCGATCTGCAGATCGAGGATGCTCGGCGAGAAGAGAAATCTTTGGCACCAGCCGTTGACGTGGATAGGTCTGCCGTGGTAGGTGACAAAGTCTCCATTAGGGGAGAGCGCCTCTCGCAAAGAAAGTGACAGAGGTAGTTGGACCCGATGCTGGTCAAAGTAGATGATCTTTAGATCGTCAGCAGATTTGATCGTTCCTTGGTCTGGTGTCGTTTCACCGGCAATGAGTCGGAGGAGCGTTGTTTTACCCGATCCATTGGGGCCAATGAGGCCGAGGCGTGAGCCGGGGGATAAGGTTAAATCTAGATGTTGAAACAGAAAGTTTTCGCCGACGCGTTTGCCGACATTCTTTGCGACAACAAGCTTTTGTGTTTCGCGCTCAGAACCAATAAAGGCTATCTGTGCCAATTTTTGCGTGTTTCTCTTCTCAACAGAGGAGAGCTCTTCAAGGAGCTCATGGGCAGCATCGACGCGCGATTTTGATTTGCACGTACGGGCTTTTGGAGAACGGCTTAGCCAGTCTGTTTCTTTGCGCGCAAGTGATGCCAAAGAGCGCTCTTGTTCGAGTTGTCCTTCGAGGAAAGCCTCTTTTTTTTCTAAAAAATGGGAGTAGGAGCCTTTGATAGCGAGCATCCCCTTGGGATAGGTCGGGTTAATTTCAATCACTCGGTCTGCGGCTTGTTGTAAAAAGCTTCTGTCGTGAGAGACCAGGAGGTAGCTTGGCGCCTCTTGTTTTAAAAATCTCTCGAGCCACAAAATCCCTTCTAGATCCAGGTGGTTTGTCGGCTCATCAAGTAACAAGATGTCAGGGGAGAGAACCAGCTCACAGCCAAGGGCAAGCCGTTTTTTCCAGCCGCCGGAGAGGAGGTGTGCCTTTGGTTCGCTTCCCGAAAAGCCGAGTTTAGAGAGCCACGTATCGGCAAGTACTTCTTTTTCATACTCCTCAGACTCAACTTTTTGCAGTGCATCGAGGAGCACCTCTTTGACGCTCTTTTCTTCAAAGAGGCACTCTTGAGGCAAATAGCCAATACGCAGGCTCCGTTTCATCGTGATCGTGCCGGAGTCTTGCTTTTCAACACCCGCAATGATTTTGAGTAGCGTCGTTTTCCCCGAGCCATTAGGACCGATCAGGGCGATACGCTCTTTTTCGAAGATCGATAGAGACAATTCGGTAAAAAGAGTTCTAGATCCAAACGATTTAGAGAGCTCATGGCATGTAATAAAGAGTGTCACAGCTGATAAATTTGAGTAAACTTTTCTTGTAAGTAGCTTAGATACGGTTCTTCGCTTAAGCGGCTGCCTGTTGCTCGTTCAATGAGCTGCTCTGGTATAAATTGACGGCCATACTTGTGGATAGTATTGTACAGGAACTCTCTGATAAAGCCAAGCTCGCCGGAAGATACTCTCTTTTCCCAGTCAGGATGGGCTTTTTTAAAGGCACAAAAGAGTTCGGCTGCATAGATATTCCCGAGGGTATAGGTGGGAAAGTAACCAAATCCACCCATCGCCCAGTGAATATCTTGTAGACAGCCGTCTCTATAGTTTGTCGGTTCAATGCCGAGCGTTGAGCGCATCTTTTCATTCC
Source organism: Chlamydiota bacterium (assembly GCA_013287705.1). Lineage (GTDB taxonomy): Bacteria > Chlamydiota > Chlamydiia > Chlamydiales > Rhabdochlamydiaceae > JABDDH01. The sequence goes on from JABDDH010000022.1 coordinate 8,387, forward strand.
ACGCTTCGGGTAGATCTTTGACCTTCAAGCTTCCTTCGATGAGCGCTTTTTCAATTTCATACCGGACAATCACGTGAAGAGAGTAGGTCGCCTCGTCTGATTCGATGCGAATCAAAGAAGGAGAGACTCGATTAATGGCTCGATAAAAGTCATTAAAAGCGACCTTTTTAAAGGTTTCTGGGAAACCCTTTTGAAGCTCCGGATACCACTGTTTCCAGAAGGGGAGGCTGTGGCCGATGAACGTCTCCCAAAAGCGCGACTGGCTCTCGTGGACCCCAAGGGATGCGGCTTCCCCCAGCGGCGAGCCGAATTCCCCTTCCTTTAGTCCCATCACATAGAGGCCATGGCCTCCCTCGTGGAGGACGGCAAAAATGTTCGATAGAGGCCTCTCTGGCATCAGACGCGTTGTCATGCGGATGTCTTTGGGGTGGCTTCCTGAGCAGAATGGATGCTCTGATTTGTCGAGGCGGGAGACGGCCTCATCCAGGCCTATTGCCTGCAAAAGCTTTCTACCAAACTCCATCTCTTTTTCAGAAGAGACCTCTCCGTGTAGGGGAGTCTCGTCAATTTTTGGCTTTGAACCAATCGCCTTGAGAAGTTGAGAGAGAGAGAGCTTAAGCCTGGTAAAGAGAGGGTCCAACTTCGAGACGCGCATTCCTGGCTCATACAGGTCAACAAGAGCGTCGTAGGGATGCTCTTCATAGCCCAAATAATTGGCCTTTTTTTGCATTAATTTGACAATAGCCTCAAGATGCGGGGCAAAGAGAGAAAAATCGTTATGTCGCTTGGCCTCGCCCCAGACAGGTAGGGCTTCAGCTGTCACCCGCGCGAGGCTTTTGACAAAGCTGTGGGGCAGGCGGATCATCTGTTGATAGTCGCGTCGCCACTCCCTGAGGGCCGAGATGCGCTCCTCTGAGAGGCTCTCGTCTAGAATCTCGCCGGAGGCGACGTCAATCAGCTGATTGAGGGCTCTGAAAAATTTAGGGGAAGACCTGGCCTTATGGATAAGACTTGCCAGCTGCTCGAGCTGGTCTGCTCGCAACTTAATGGCTGCAGGCGGCATATAAGTCTCCTGGTCCCAGGAGAGCTGCTCTTGAGTGGCGTTGAGTAGGGCTATGTGGCGAGATAAAGCGTGGAGCTCTGCATAGGAATCTAACATGTGTCACCTGTTTTCCCCTAGAATAGAGGGAAATCCCCATTTTTCCCACTCTTTTTTACCCTCTCATTTTGACCTTTTTCAATAAAAGTTAAAATTTTAACCAGTTAATTATTAGCATTTAACAATTTATAATTACAAAACTTATAATTAAATCATTAAATACAACTTGTCACATAATTAACTTTATATTATTATATAAACATAACAAAACAAAATTCTATTATAAATATAGAATAAAACAAACAAAACAAGGAGAGGATAGTATGGACAATTTCAGCCCAGTAATGAGAAATAGCGGATACGGTTCTTTGGACGATGTAGACCTAGGCGCACATGAGTTAGGCTCAGGATCGCCTAAACAGGAAGGATACTTCGCTAGGATACTCAGAGCGTTTAAAGAAGGAGCTGTTCAAACTTCTCAAGTAAATGGACAGGCACCGGCATTTGAACAGTATGTTGAGGTTGATGAGGTGACGCCTTTAGCACTAGCCCCGCGTTCTCAACCTGCACAAGCAAATAGATACACATTGAATTCAGACAACCTCAACACAGATCCGATCTACAAAGGCAAAGGGTTCGTAGCTCAGCGCGTTGCTTCTGTCCAGGTAGTATCTCGTGCAGCAAGAAGGTTAGAGAATTCTTCTTACGCAGGAAAAGTATTCGTAAAAGTGTCAGACTTTGCGTTTAATAACGCGCTTGGTCGTGTAGGATCAGCTGCACTACTTGGCCTGACAAACGGTCTTGTTCGAGCAGTGCCACAAGCAATTTCTCCTTTTAAATCGATAAAGTGGTCAGAAGTATCAGGTCCTGTCGGAGTTGTCAGCTACCTTGCTTTGAAACTCATGACGATTGTTGGATCAATTGGAGTTCTTGGCCTAGACCTAGGGTTAACTCTAACACGTGCCGTTGTTGGAATAGTTGGGACACTTGCAATCGCTCTACCAGCTGCCATTCTTACAGGGATTGTTGAGTTGATTGTTTGTGCTGTTAAAGCAATGGCGAACAACAAAGCAAGAACAGCGAAGATATTCGCGGTCCTTGCAGTAGTTGCAGGTCTTGCAACATTGGCAGTCATGGCGCCAGGAGCGTTTATGATCACCATGACAGTAGCTATAACTCTTCTACTCCTTGGCGTAACGGGCTATAAAATGTACAAGAATAGAGCTGCGATAGGTGAAGCGCTTGCACAAGCAGGAAGGGCTTTTGTTAACTTCCTAAAGAGCATTCCGGGATGGGCAAACAAGCACAAGGTTGCAATAGCCATCTTTGTGGCTGCGATTGCGTCAGCACCGTTCACTTTCCCAGTATCTCTAGCACTAGCGATCCCGCTACTTGTGACGATGTTGATCTTGGCGGCTGTCAGATACCAGTCTGATGACATGCAAGATCTTCTTAAGAGGATGGCCCGGCAGATGGGGATGAGAGATGATGGTACTTTCCCAGCCGCTGAAGTGAGTTCAGACGCTTATATTGCGGTACCACGCTCGCTGCAAAACGGTTACATTGCAAGCAGCCCAGGCATACATACTGGAGCAGCCAACGTTGTTTCATCGAGTTCAAACGGCGACTCCTAATAAGCCGTTTTGATTAGTCAAAGTTCTCTCCCGTGAGGCGGGCCTTGGGGTAACCCAAGGTTCGCTTCTTTTTTTACCCTTTAAAACAGCCCCTAGCTCCGTACTTCGCTCCCTTTCCTCTTAAACTGCCCCAACAAGCCACTGCTCCTTTTCGCGAAAGAGCCCACACTGCCTTAAAACAGCTTTCCGGATCCACTCTTTGGATAAACAGACCTCCTTCCAATACAAAGAGCGCTTCTTCTCAACAAGCCGCCCAATCTCCTCCATGTTAAAGAGCAAAAGCTTAGGATCTGCTCCCACTTTCGGATCAACTGTACGCGGAACACTCAAGTCAAAAATCGCTCGAGTCACAATGCTCTCCCTCTTTTTTTCTTTGCAAATCAGATACTCAGAGGTGTACCCAACGTGATGCAACATATGAGCTAAATCTGATCGTTCAACCCCCGGGCTTTGGCTTGTCCCTAAATCCACATTTTGAGTCACGTTAGGTATATGTGTCGCTGCAATCACAATCTCATACTCTTTCCAACGCTCTAGATAAGACCTCTCAACAACCTCAATCTCCCCGCGTAGAGAAAGTCCCCTTTTCTCCCGCTCTTTTTCCACCCATTCTTGAGCTGCAAAGGGGGTTCTTGTGCAGAGATGGATATGGCCACTTCTTCTCTGTTGAAAGTGCGTCGCAATACGCCGGTTAATCTCTGAGTTGCCAATTAACAAGAGATGACTCTTTTCCCCTAAAAGATTGAGTTGCTGGCAGAGCTGATAGATCGTGCCTTCAAGGTTTGGAAGGCGATGTTCTGCGAAGTAGAGTGAGCGGACCTCTTTGCCGATCTTCAGAGACTTTTGAAAGAGGAAGTGAAGGGGGGCAGAGAGCTTATGCCGTAGGCTTGCTCCCTCATAGGCGACTTTGACTTGGCGCTGGATCTCTGTCTCTGCCAAGATCAGGCTGTCGATGCCGGCTGTCACTTGGACCAGATGTTCAAAGCAGTCAGAGCCAAAATACGAGTAGAGGTACGGCTCAAACGGAAAGGCGATGAGTGATCTGAGGAGCATGAGAATTTCAGAGTGAATGTCAGGGAGATCCTCACCGCTAAAATAGACCTCTGTGCGGTTACATGTCGAAAGAAGAACAATGGGGAAACTCAGTAGGTCTTTTTGTTGAAAAATAAGAGCGCATGCTTGTGCAACAGCTTCTCGAGTTAAGAGGTTGGATGATCGCGTGTTGATCCCAATAAGACCGATCTGCATGGCTGCCCCTCATGTAAAAGTTTCCTTTATAGATGATGGGGGTCTCCTTTGTCTATTATTAAAGTCGCGCCGTGCAGTTTTTTGTCACATCTCCAGCGACTTATCTTACCCATTCATAATTAGGTGTTTGCGTTTTGACAGTCCGATTGTCTGCGCCTATCTAATTGTTAATTAAGATCTTATGTCAAAATTGGAGTGCATTTTAATTAATATATCAATAAATATTTACTTTTCATAAATATTATGTTACAATATTAGTAAGGTGCAATTAGTTTAAATAAAAACCAAGAGAATAATGTGACTATTCAATCTAATTTTCATGCTATTAAAGGGTCCCAACCTCTATCCGATGAATCGGGTGTTTATTTTCAAGTCAAACCGCGTCTGGATACCATTGCTAGAGAGTGTCTATCCGAATTGAATGAAAGCTTAGACGCCGCAGCACGTGACCCAGGTAGCCGGTATGAAAATATGACAGCCAAGGGTTTAAGAAATGAGTTGTTTCAGAGCTTTCAGAAGCGTTTTCAAATTGCGCTCGTCACCGAAGGACTTTTGCAAGAAGAGTTTGTTGTGTGTAATGCTAAAGCATCTGCTGTCGCTCGGGTAGCCATGGAAGAGACCATACGTATGGTCTATCAAGCAATTGATTCTTCAGTACGAACGATGGAGAGGAGTGGTGAGCGTGGAATGTGTCAAGAAGCTGTTCGTGCATTCAAAGATCTAACAATCGGTATTCCGGAGGCTGATTCACCTATCGAAAAAGTCTTTTTAGGTAAGACTGGGTTATCTCTAGTCGGCTTGTCCTTGACAGCTTCTTCCGAAATTATCGCTTTAGGGTCACATATTTCATCTCGTTTAGCTGCAGCTCACAACTCAAGAGCTATGATGCCAGTTATTGGTCCAGTTGCCTTAACTACAACAGCAATCTCTGCCGCAGCGAGTCTAATCGGAGCTGGCTACGAAGGTTATCATGCTTACTCAGCATCTCAGTTTCATGAAGAGTGTCGCCAAGCACTATTGAGTGGTGATCCTGAAAAGCAAGTTGCATTTTTAAATAAACATTTATCGCTAAGTCCAGAAGAAATAGCAGAATGTTCTGGAAAAACAGATTCTGAAATCTCTTTATCTGTGCAAAAGCTCATAGGTGATAAAGGAAAGCGGTTTAGGTCATTTACAAATGAGGCGCTATTTCAAGATCTGATTCTCTCTAAGCCACTCAGTGAATACACTCAAGCAGAAGTTCAAGCTTTTTTGATGGATATTACTTTTGCGAGCTTAGAAAAAGTGGTCAAACACAGTGTAAATGGAGGCGTATATGCTACAAATGTCGTGGGAGCCGCTCTTGCAGTTCCAACAGCTGGTATCTCTCTTGCTGTCACCTCTGCCTTTAGCGGAGTCATGACCCTCATTGATCGTAATAATTTTATTACAAAGAGGATAGCTCAAGGGCTTTGGGATCATAGCCCGGAGGGGGGCTGTTTTGAGAGAGAGTTGGCTAACATGATAGAAAAAATCCCCGAGATCCAATCAATGGAGCAGCAAGAATCTCTAGAACGTCTGAACATATTGCAAAGCGATTGTTTTGAAAAAGAACAGCGGCTAGAAAGAATCGCATTGAGTCCGCAAGGGTCAGGAACAGCCGTTGCATTCCAGAAAGCGAGTGACGCACTACATCACAGCCATCAAGCGCTAAAAAATGCTCAAGACGAGCATGATAAGATTCTAGCAGGAGATGGTCCAATGACGCAACGGGCACAAAAAGAGAAGATGCGTCTTTATGAGATTTCTATGAAAAAAAGCAAACTCTACAGTATTACCCCTGAGGTTGTGGCAGCGCGTACAGCTACAGCTCAAGTGCGCGCAAAGAGAAGTGAAGAGGCGCGTGCAGCTCGGCTGCAAGAGGCCGTTGCTACAGATGCCTATTTTTATCAGCTGCTGGGCGTAGATCCTGCTTTCCCTCATGCCCAAGCAGGCTTTTTTGCCCCATAAGCTCGGGCGCTATTTGCCCCTACCTGTTTGACTTTTAGCCCAACCTGCAAGTTCTTGTGGCGTAATTCCAAGACCTGCTGATCTACTAAGGTCTATGTCTCTTAGGTCCTCCAGGATATCTTCAAAAAAAGAGGCGCGATCTTCTGGTTTAATCCAGAGCTCCATTTTTGAAGAGATGTATTTTTTCATAGGCTTTCCGCTCATACAATTTAAAATAATGTGGCGTAGAATTTCCTTTCGGTAGTGGCGATAGCGCACACGTATCTCATCAAATCCAAGGGATTTAACCGTAGAATCGTACAGGGCGCATGTACGCATATAGGAAAAAAGGTAAAGGTCGAGAATCGGCTGTGCCTCTTGCAGCTCATAAATCGCAATCATAGCGGCCGTATAGTCATCTCTCTCTACATCGTTAAATGAGAGGGGGACTAGGTTGTTTTTGATGAGAGGAATATTAGCGCTAAGTCTGGCTGTGCGTTTATTCACATCTGAAAAGGCTTGTAGGTAACTGACATGGATGAGCAAAAAAAGGCTCTGCTCATAAGGATCCTCAATGAGTGCAGCTTTTTTGGTAATCCGTTCAAGGCGCTCTTGCAGATGCTGGGGGTCTTCAAGGGGGATATATGTGGAACCTCCGATGCGTACGGCATGGCTTCTTGCTTTACCTGCATCATCTGCTTCTACCAGCCCATCAGCAAGAAGGTAGTGCAGGGTACAAATTGCTTCTCGATTGACCTGCAACTTAGGAGCTGTGTCCACTAGATAGCGAATGGCTTCTTTGTGATTGAGGATCATAATTTTCTCCTCATCCAGCTTGCCTTCCACACCGGTTCCTTCTAGTAGAAGTTTTTGAGTGTCGAGTAGAGAATAGGTGTTTCCTTCGAGTCTAGAGGAGTTGTAGGAGAGGTCGATGAGCAAGCGGTTGAAAATTTGGTGAGCATATGTTCCGGCAGGATCCTTTCCTTTAGACCGTATACCGGCTTTGTGTAATTGATCCCTCTCTTTTTGCGGGATGTAGAAACTTTGATTTGGTTCATAGACTTCAAACCAGTTATCGATATAAGTTACAGGTGTGCGCTCGTAAATAGGACGCTTGATGCTTGCTAGAATTGTTCTGCTTTTTGTCCCAAAACAGCTATGAGTTGGGAGACTATTTTTCTTTCCGCCTTGTGCTAGCTGATACTGCGTTCCTCTTTTTTCTCCCTGTTTTTCAATTAAGCCATCTTGGATCATCTCCTGTAGCCATCGGCGTACGGTACGCTCGTTATACTCTTTTCCTAATTTTTCAATTAAATTTTTTAAGCTGACAGGTTCAGTTGCTTGGCTTAAATACCGTAATACGGCCATTTTTTTGCTTTTTTGTGCCATTTTTCCTCAATACGGCCAATTTTAGCAGGAATACGGCCAAATTTCAAGCTTTACGGCCAATTTGGGCAAGAATACGGCCAAAATTCCGATTACTTATTAACGACGAGCTTGATACATTGATGCTGGATCTGAACAAGCGCCTTTTCAATCCAGTCAATGACCATAGTCCCATAGGGGGAGCAGAAGGCCCAGCTGCAGAAAAAAAGGCTGATCGAGCCGCTGCCGATAAAGACATCGGAGAACCAGTGGGCTCCTGTGATCAGACGCGGTAGGCACAGAAAGATGGCGTAAAAGGCGGCAAATAAAGCAAGACGCCCTTTAGCAAAATAGCTGTAGAGTGCGCCAAATAGAAGAGCTGTTGTTCCATGGTCGCCGGGAAAGCTTTTTGTCGAGCTGTCTTTGATTTTGAGCCAAGAGATCTTCTCTGAGAGCAAGAACCTGGATTCAACTAGATGGGTGGGGCTATTGCGCGCAAGCTCAAGAGTTTCGCGGAAAAGGCAGCGGTTCACGTAATAGATGATCGCCCCCATGTAGAGGCCCGTAAAGATCAGTTGAGCCACTCCTCTGGATCTATGCCCTTGAGGAAGATGTTTGATGTAGAGGACAAATAGAGCGATGAAGCAGAGGTCTTCTAGCCAGTCGGCAAGCTTATGGTTGGCAAGGGCCCAGAATAGCTGCCATTGTGGATTCCCTTCTAAACTTCCATTGAGGATCTTGAAGATAAAAACATCGATGGTTTGCCAGACGGATTCTGTCATATTCCAAAAGAGTGTGCCAATTAAAAGCGCAATGATCAGGTGAGAGAAAAGAAGCTCTTTCCATTTCCATCGTGTCAACATCTTACCCATCTCCATAGGAATAGTAGTGAAATAGATCCAAAAGGGAGGACAATAGCATAAAAGGGAGATAAAACGCTATTTTCTCCTAAAATCAGAGAGGCATCCATGAAGGTAAAGAATGCGATAAAGCTAAAAAGCGCTATAGCGTAGAGCATAAAGAGAGGAAGGCTTCGCGAACTCTTAACGCAAAAAGGCGAGATAGCGATAACAACAAGAAGAGAAAAGAAGGGCATTGTCAATTTAAATAAGAGCTGTGAGAGAAGGTCATTGTGGGAATAGCTGTTTGTTTTTTTAGCAAGAAGCGAAAAGAGCTCCTGGATACTGCGCGTCTCCGTTGCAATGTAGCCGCGGCGTGGCATCTTTTTATCCCAGGCAATCCCTTTAAACTCGAGTCTTTCAAACGATTCTGTTTTAATCAGCATCCCCTCATCATTGCGCTCTAGATGGTCGACATAGGTTCCAATAGGATTTATGGGATCACATGTGAGGTATTTGATTCGAAAAATGTCGTCAGTTGATCGAACCCAGAAGAGGTCAAAAAATTGACCGTCTCTGATCGTCTGGTAAAGCAGTTTGGAGTCGTCTTTTAGGTGTATGACGTGGATCGAGGCTTCTTTGTTATGGGAGGTGTGGAGGTGCTCATCGGAAAACTTGTCGATGTAGCTGTGGGCTGTGGGGATAAGGTATTGAGCGCTAAGCGCGCTAAAGATCACGGCACAAGACGCGATGCAGAGGATGGGGCGGCAGATCTTGTGAAAGGAGAGCCCCGATGCCTGAAGTGCCAGGAGCTCGTTGCGTAGGTTCATTCCTGTTAGCTGTTTAATTGTTGCAATCAGAAGAGCCAGGGGGATTAAGAGTTCTGCTCTTTTGATAAATTGGTAGCCGTAGTAGCTGACAAGATCGATGAGCTGGATCCGATTTTCTTTCAAGAAGTCGTTGATATGGGTAGAGTAGTCAACAAAGGAATAAAAGAGGTAAAAGAGGGTTAAAAAAAGAAAAAAGGTCTGCAAGGTTTTGCGATAAATCGTCCGTTCCCATAGATAGAGTCTCATGCGCAGCCTCCTGTTTTTCGTTTCAGTTGGAAGATACAGAGGAGGATAATGATCGGGTGGGGCAACAGGTAGCAGAGGCAGGGGCCAAGTGTGGTGTATTTCATCGATTTTGCTGTGAGAAAAGAGATGAGAAAAAGAAGGGCCAGACCAATTGCAGCAGAGAGGCCTCTGCGCGATCTAGTCCTTCCGATCTCCATGCCAAAAGCGACGCCGATCAAGGTGAAGGTAAAGGCAGCAATGCCAAGGGAGATGCGCCGTGCAATTTCCGGATGGATTTTTGAGGTCGTACGACTCTCTTTGAGTTGTAAAGAGGCTTTTGCAAGTAGCATTCGCATGGAGAGGTAGTCGTGGTTGAGTTTCCAGCACGGGTCTTGCAATTGATGAGAGAGAAAAGAGGCCTCTGTTGTCATGGTCTCTTGATTTTCAATCACCAGATGATCGAAGCTCTCATCTTTTTTAGGGTCAAGACTTGAGATGAAAGAGACTTGGCTCCCCTTTAAAAAATTGCGCTCTAGCCAAAACCTGTTTGAGATGAGGAGTCCAAGGCGCTTATTGGAGTGGTTGTTGATCGCGAAAAAGAGTTCTTTGGCCTCTTTTCCTGTCGATAATGTCTTTAGATCGAGGTAGATCTCTTTAATTTTAATGAGAGGATCGCGCTGAAATAAAAAAAGCGGGTTTTTTTCTAACATCTCAAAAATCAATTTTTTAGATACAATTTTGCAGCGCGGTGAGATTTCAGAGATAAAGGAAAAATTGAGGAGTGTCAATAGATAGCCTGCTAGGATAAGCGGCAAGGCAATTTTTTTAAGTGAAACCCCTGATGCGCGCACAGCTGTCAATTCCTGTGTATGGCTTAAGTTTTGGAACAAGATTAAGGAGGCTATAAGGCAGGAGATCGGAATGGCAATAGGCAGGATATAGGGGATTTGCAGGAGGGCAAAG
>JABDDH010000022.1:18567-18634 GCA_013287705.1 Chlamydiota bacterium
CAATATCTAACTTGTCTGCACCAAGAGCTGCAAAACGGGCGATCTCTTGAAAGCGGATGACAAGAAG
>JABDDH010000023.1 GCA_013287705.1 Chlamydiota bacterium
GATGCGAATCGTGTCGGCTTGGATGACTCCACCCTCTGTTGTTGTGAGGACGCCGTGACTAAAGATTGGGTCTTTGAGGTTCAATTCGAAATTTTTTCGCAAGTCAAAGCTCGAGGGCTCCTGGGCGCACAGGGAGGTGAGAAGAAACAGAGAAAATAGGGCGTGCTTCATTGAATGGCTCTGAGGAGTAGGCCTGCAAGGGCGTAGCGGTTATTTTCATGACTCTCTTGAATCACTTCTAAGAGAGTGTCGATGGACTGTTCTGTGTGAGAGCTTGCGATTGTCGCATACGATTCGATGAGCAGGCGCGATCTCTCTTCTGGGGTCAAAAGCCCACTACTGCTCAGCTGCTGATTGCGTGGTAAATTGGGGCGAAATTTTAAAAGCGCCTCTTTTTTTGATCGCGCGATCCAGCTGTAGATTGCTTGTTCGTAGGGGCCTTCTTCTTTGAGGCGAAATAAGATCAGACTGCAATAGGCGCGCGTTAAGGGATGGCCGTCAAGGGCGTAGGAACGCAAAAGACGCAGCGCATTTTCTGTCCGCATATTTTCTAAAAGAAGGCACGTCTTGGGAACTAGATCGAGTTGATTTGTCTGAAAGATCTGATCGGCGATGCGCAAAAAGTGGGGTTCTGGAAGTTCTAGGGCAAGGGTTAAGAGGTGTTCCCGCAATCCTAAGGAAATGGGGGAGAGGTCCATAAACGGCTCTTTAGAATGCTGCTGGGAAGAGGGGATGACTTTCCACGCCTTTAAAGAGTGGCCCAAGGAAAATGTCGGTTGAAAGCCGAGGTCTTTAGAATCGCGAAGGAGAATTTCTAAGATGCCAGGAATGGCATGCGGATCTTTTCTCTCCAAAAGAGCCATAGAAGCATTCAGTCGTATGTGGCGCTCACTATGCTGGACAAGGAGAGTCAACGTCTCCTCAGACCCCGTGATCGTTGCAAGTTCTTGGATAGCAAAGAGGTTACCAGTATGCGCAATCTCTTCGATCGCCTCTTTTGAAGAGAGCTCGCCCAGGTGGTAAAGAGAAGAGAGGGCAGCAAGGCGCACTTCTGGGGTTGTTGACCGTGTCATCCGCTTGAGTAGGGGGATCGATTTAGAGTCTTTTAACGTGCCAATCGCTGTGGCACACGCCTCTTGTTCTGCGATATTGGCATGCGTCGCAAGAGCGCGAATCATCGGCAATAGATCGTCTCTTCTATGTTGGGCGGCACTTAAAATTGAGGCAATACGGACCATCGGGTTTGGGTCGTCGATCATTTTACGCAAAGAGGCGATTGCATCACTTGTCCCGATCAGGGCAAAGAGCTCGGGAAAAAATCCGTGTAGCTGTGGGGGGGACGCGGTACATGAGCGCCTCGATCTGTCCGAGGGCGACTTTATGTTTGCGCAACGCGAGGAGGTAGGCGGCGTCCATGCGGACTGAAAAAAATTCAGAGGCCATAGAGCGAATGAGGAGGGCGTCACACCTGTCGTCTTGGAGACTCCCGAGAAATTGAATGGCAGCTGTCTGAACCTGAGGGTGAGCGCTATTAATTCCGATGTCCAAAATGTCAATGGCGTGAGAGAGGCCTCCGAGGTGAGCTCCAAATAGGGTGCTCATCTCAACTTCTGGATTGCCGCTACGCGCCCCTTCGATCAAAAGAATCATGGCGATTTGCTCAAGAATTTCAAAATCATGGCGTCCAATTGAGGCCCGATACTCCTGATAGAGGTTGAGTGAGGCATCAAACTGGCGCGATTGCATTAAATAGCTGATCTGTTGTTTGTGAACAGGCAGCTCGACGTAATCCCGGTCCTGAAGGACCGGATCGAGCGAGCTATCTGTCGATTTGCGGAAGGAACTTCCGCCCCTTACTGCAGGGAGAAACTCCTTCCCTGGGGGAAGGAGTTTCTCAATGGGGGCCGCATCGTATGCGCATAGAGGCGCGACGAACAGAGAGAGAATTACGAAGGTTTGTTTAATTTGTGCCATAAATCAATGCCCATAGTTTTTAAGAGCCGTTTTGTTGTCTGCAGTGGCAAGCCTGCAATATTATAGTAGCAGCCTTCAATGCGCTGCACAAGGAGTTCACCTGCGCCTTGGATGGTGTAGCCTCCAGCAAAATCTTGGTAATTAACAGTTTCAAGAAAGAGATGAATTTGTTGCTCAGTTAACTCTTCAAAGAGCAGGCGCGTCTCTTCAACGGCCCCCTCTATTTTCCCCCCTTTGCGAACAGAGACGGCAGTAAAAACCTGTTGCCACTTTCCTGAAAATGTAGAGAGAAAATCGATTCCCTCTTGTAGGTTTTTTGGCTTGTTATAGAGTTTTCCCTCACAAAAGACGACAGTGTCGGCGGTCAAGATGAGCTCATCTGGAAATTGAGTGGTGAGCTCTTCTCCTTTTTTTTTGGCAAGCGTTAGGGCATAGGCTTTCGGATCGCCTTCAAACAGAACGGTCTCTTCGTCAAAGTGAGAGGCAATTTGACTAAAGGAGAGTGAAAAAAAACCGAGGATTTCGGATCTTCTTTTAGAAGCTGAACCTAATATCATACGAGACAATCGTAGCCGATTGTCTCGTAGTAAACAATAGACTTCTTTCGAAATTCCATTTGTTTATTAAAATTGCCTTTTTTTTGAGCCTTGGAAATGGACAAAGAAGACAAAATCCGCAAAGTAAATGCAATTGACAACACGCCCTAATAAGATTATGAGTTAAGAACGGCGCGGATATGTTCGCAGCCTGGACGGCCACATGTGCAGCCGACAGAATCTCCAAGGCAGACTTGGTACTCTATATCTGCCTCTTCAGGATGTGAAACACGGTAGAGCTTTTCATCTGTCTGCTTGATGTTGAATTGTCGAAATGTTAATTCCTCATCGCGTACAATCTCTTCAGAGGCTCCTTCTCGCACGGCCTTTGCTAGTTGGCAGTAGAGGCAGTTGCAGTGAGGTTCCGGTGTGGGTAACTGGTTGGGATCTTCGATCCTGGCAAGGGATGAGAGCTCTTGAATTTTACTCAATAAGCCAATCGGAAGATCTGGGGCTTCTGTTTGATCTGGGTTGTGTTGCAGTGCAGGCAAGAGACCATTTTCTGTCTGATCTTCGTTTATTGGAAAAGTAAACGTGCTGCTCTCTGCTCCAACATTTAGAGCTTCTTGATTATGTAAAAAATGGGCGTGGGCCAAAAAGATCATCTCTAATATTTTTTGAGGAAGAGCGGGAATTTTAATTTTTTCTTGGTTTGTCATTGAAATGACAAGAAGTAGCCCTTTTTCATCTGTTTCGACGTGTAAAAAGGCGATCTGTTCCCAAGATGTGGAGATGTAGGGTGGGATGCTCAATAGACTCGGATTGATGATCATAAGTTTCCTCCTCTCTAAATTCTTATTATACTAAATCTGCTCTGCTTGGTCAATAAAAAGTTAGCGCTCGAGTGTTTAAAGCGCTAAAGCTTATACATAACGTACTAATAATAAATCATTTATAAAAAACTATTGTTCTTCGAATAGTAAAAAGGCATAGTGACGATTTTGAACCGACAGCCTGGGAGGGTAAAATGAGCGAGCGAAAAACATTTGTGATCGATACAAATGTCCTCTTGTACGACCCGAATGCGATGGAGATCTTCACCAATAATGATGTTGTGATTCCACTTGTTGTTTTAGAAGAGTTAGATGAGATGAAGCGCCACACAGATGAACGAGGGAAAAACGCACGCCAGGTGATGCGTTATATCGACTCTCTGAAGGTAGGTAACGCGGGCGATCTGCATGCGGGAGTTAAAATTGACAATGGGATTACAATTCGCATTCAAGTGACCCATGGCTCTACAGAAAAGAGATTTCCACTTCCTCTTGATCGGACAAGTAATAAGATTTTAGCGATTGCTTATCAGATTCAAGACTCTGGGATTCGAGTTGTTCTTGTCTCTAAAGATTTTGTCATGCGTGTCAAAGCAGAAGCGATTGGTCTTGAAGCTCAGGATTATGAGAATTTGAAATTTTCTTATGAAAATATTTATCAAGGTTATCGCAAATTAGAGCTTCCGAAAAAAGACATTGATTTCTTTATCAAGGACGGGTTTTTAGAATTAAATATCAAAGATCTCTATCCCAACGAATACTGTATGATTACGTGCCCTGAGCTCTCTTCGGCGGTTGGCAAGTACAATAGAAAGACGGGGCGTTTAGAGCCTCTACTCAAAATCACCCGTGATATCTGGGGAATCCAGCCATTGAACGTGGAGCAGAAGTGCGCGCTTGACCTATTGCTGCGCGATGATGTGAAGTTGATTACCCTTGTGGGACCTGCTGGAACGGGTAAGACGCTGATGGCGCTTGCCGCAGGTCTCCGTAAAGTCTTCGATGAGAATCTCTATTCGCGCATTCTTGTCAGCCGTCCGATTATGCCTCTTGGTAAAGATATCGGCTATTTGCCGGGCTCTAAAGAGGAGAAGTTGTACCACTGGATGCAACCGATTTATGACAATCTTGAGTTTCTCTGCCAGAGTAGCACCGGTGAAGCAGATGGGCAGGAGACGCAAAAATGGATTATGGAGAGTAAAAAGATTGAGATGGAAGCTGTGACTTATATTCGCGGACGGACACTGCCTAAGATGTATATTATTATCGATGAGGCGCAAAATTTGACGCCGCATGAGGTAAAGACAATCATCTCTCGAGCAGGTAAGGGGACAAAGGTGATTTTAACAGGGGATCCGACCCAGATTGACAACCCTTATCTGGACAAAGATTCTAATGGCCTCACATTTGTTGTGGGGAAATTTAAAAATTTACCGATCTTTGGACACGTCTTCTTAGAAAGAACTGAGCGATCAGAACTTGCTGCGATCGCTGCCGAAATTTTATAATTGTGGAGGGATATGTTAATAGACTTTTTTCGAAATTCGCTTTGTTTAGAAAAATTGATGTTTTTTGTGGAGATGTGGCGCCAATTTTTTCGAGCATGTGTGAACAGATGTTCGAAAAACTTGGCGCCGCAGATTCCAAAAAAGGCAATTTTAATAAACAAATGGAATTTCGAAAAAAGTCTAATACAGGTATTGAGTTGTGCTCTGATTCTGATGACGGCCTTTAGATTAGAGGCGTGTACGGGGATGAAGCTTAAAGCACAAGATGGGTCGACTGTGAATGGGCGGACGCTTGAGTTTGGGACGCCTGTCGACATTTCAATTGCTCTGATTCCGCGCGGCTACGCATTTACCGGGACGACGCCAGATGGTCCCGGGCTCTCCTACAGATCGAAGTATGGGGCAGTGGGGGCCATCTCGTTTGGGCAGCTTGCTCTGATGGATGGAGTCAATGAAAAAGGACTCTCTGCTGGCACGTTCTATTTTCCAGGTTACGCAAGTTATAGTACAATAACTAAGGAGAATCAGGCTCAGGCGCTCTCTCCCGTTGAATTTGTCCACTGGATCCTCACTCAATTTGCAACAATTGACGAGATTCGAGAAGCTCTTAATGAGGTGGTGATTGCACCGACCGTTGCCAAGGAGTGGGGGGAGGCGCCTGCTCCTTTTCACTATGTGGTGTATGAGCCGTCAGGCAAATCGCTTGTCATTGAACCGCTTGACGGTAAACTTGTCACTTATGACAATCCGTTGGGTGCTTTTACCAATTCGCCGACATTTGATTGGCATATGACAAACCTACGCAATTATATTAACTTGCGGGTCGATAATGTGGCAGAGCGGACAATAGGTGGAGTGGCGCTTACCCCTTTTGGACAAGGTTCTGGCCTTGTTGGACTCCCTGGCGATTTTACACCTCCTTCTCGGTTTATACGGGCGGCACTCTTTTCGGCTGCCGTAAATCCTGTGGCGGGAGGGGAAGAGTCAGTCTTTCAGCTCTTTCATCTCTTGAATCAATTTGACATTCCTCGTGGTGTTGCGCGTCAAAAGGTGGGGCAAACGACCTATAGCGACTACACGATGGTGACATCGGTAAAAGATCCTAAAGCGCTTAAATACTACTTTAAGACGTATGAGGATCAGACGATTCATTTTGTTGACTTAAAGAAATTTGACATGGACGCGACGGGTGTGAAGCTACTTAGCCCCAAAACTGCGCAACGAGCGGTCGAGTTAAATGGCGTGGTAAGAAAAAAAGAGCATATGAAAGACGTTGAGTAGAAAGTGTGTGATGATAGCGCTTTCGATCTTTTTGGAGACGATGTAGACAAAGCCGTAGAGTAGACTTGCTAAAAAGACAAATCCAAGAGTGGCAAGATCGGGGCTCCAGTAGATGTGAGCTGCTGTAAACAGGAGCGATGTGAGAATGAGAGCTCCTGTTTTACCGACTAATTTGTAGAGTCGTTCTTGAATAAAGCCGCGAAAAAAAGCCTCTTCCGGAATGGCTGTTAGGAGCAAATTGACGACAAGGCGCACACCTATAAAGGGGATTAAACTCGGCTTCCATGTGACGACCCCAGAAAAAGAGGCAAGTAGCGAAAGTAATAAGATCCCCACAATCCCAACTCCTGTGCCATAAAGAACTTTTTTCCAGTCACGCCTTTTTGTTGCAACGGGGATAAAAAGAGCAAGTGGCAAAAGTCCTGTCAGAGGTGCTTCTAATCCAATCCAGAAGTTCGTTGTGAGTTGCAATCTGTTATAGCCTGGCAGTAGTTTTAGCTTGATGGCGCCCGTGATTGCAATGATCATAGCAAATAGAGCAAGGCTCAAGGTTTTGTAATAACAGACCCAATGTAGAAGTAGAATCAAAAGAAAGAGGGCACCTGAAAAGAGGATGTTGCCTCCGATCATGCCAAAGAGACAGGAAAAAAGAGCGAGCGTTCCCCAAATTTTAGGGTCGCGACGGATCCAGATGCTGAGAAAAGAGGCCGCTAAACAGAGAATTGCTAAAACAGTCATCCTTTAATGTTTGTTAAAAAATTCAGGGGTGGAGCAAAATCTTTTTTTATTTTCTTACAAAGAGCAATTGACAACAAGGAGTTTTTTTATGGCTGCAGCTATTCCCCCACCCATTCCCCCTTTAAATATTCCAGAGGGTCATCCTTTGGCAAAGGGCATTCCAGTTAAATATATTTGTCCTGTTACAAGAAAGATCATGTTGAACCCTGTTACGAGCGTTGCATGTGGTCATGTTTTTGATGTTGGAGCGATGTATCAAAAGATGCAGAAGTGTCCACATGATAAGATTTTAATTTCAAAAGGGCAATTTATTCCCAATCCTGCATTAAAAAAAGAGATTGAGCAGTATATTCGGCAAAATCCGGGCTCATTTGAGAATAAGAGTTATGAAGTGCTTACAAAGGAGCGATTGAAAGAGAAGGTTGCAATTGACCCTTTTGAAGGAGCAAAGCAGTTTTCAGAAGCTGTTTTGAAAAAAGTTGATCGAGTTGAAGGTAGTTTGTCTGTTCGATTAGCCCCTGAAAGATTTAAGATTCAATTACCTATAAATCCACGATCTCCAAAAAATTAACTGTTGCTAAAAAAAGAGTAGCCCCTATAAAATAGGGCTTTAAGAGGGAGTTTTATGAAAAAAGATTCTAATCAGTTGTGCCGAGAGTTCCTCTCGTCGCTTCAGAACAACGTCCTCATTTCTTTCGTTCCAGTCCATCATCATCACCATCATTCCTAAGTCATTTCTGCGCGTAGCTGTTTTTAGCAGCTCATAAGTTTTTTGTTTTTTAACTCTATTTTTTAAGGATTTATATGAAAATAGTATCTATTTTTGTCTCTTTTTTTCTTTGTTGCGTCACACTCTGTGCTGAGCCGCTTGTGATCGGAACCACTTCTGGTTATGCCCCTTATGTGAGTCTCAATACTCAAGGGGAGTATGAGGGATTTGATATTGATTTTGCTAGACTCCTAGCAGAAAAACTTAATCGTGAGCTCGAGATTAAAGACTTGGGCAGCATGCCGAGTCTTCTGATTGGGTTGAAACAGAAAAAGGTTGATGCCCTCATTTGGGCAGTCTCCATTACTGAGGAGCGGTTAAAGCAGATCGATATGGTCTATTATCAAGGGGAAAAAATCACAACCATGCCGCTTCTGTTTTGGGGGCAGATCCCCGATGCGATAAAGAGCCCGCAAGAGTTTATAGGGGATGCTAAAAAGATCATTTGTGTGGAGTCTGGCAGTTATCAAGAACAGGTGATGCAAAGCTATCCCGGGCTTGCTCTTAAAAATGTCGATAAGATCACAGACGCTCTGCTCGAGATTAAATTTAAAAAGTCTCTTGCTGTTGCGATTGACAACTCCCTTGTTGCTTCAGTACAGCAAAAAAATCCTGAGGTACAAGCCCTCTATTTCCCGTTGCCTGAAGGGAAACAGTCGCTTGGCAATGGCATCTGTATCAATAAAGAGAATAAAGAGCTGACAGCTCAGATTCAAAAGGCCGTCGAAGAGCTCACTGTAGAGGGAAAAATTTCCGAACTTGAAAAAAAATGGAATCTCAATGGATAAGTATTTTTCACTCCTAGAGCGTTCATTACCCCTTCTCTTAAAAGGGGTCATGATGACTGTGCAAATTCTCAGTTGCTCGGCAGCCCTCAGCCTAATGCTTGGGGGGCTTTTCGGCATTGTTTTATCGCGTCAATTAAAAATGCCTCTTTTTTCATCACTTGTCGAAGGGGTCACATTTGTTCTGCGGGCAGTTCCTTTTTTTGTGCAGCTGCTCCTTGTCTACTTTGTCATCCCCGACCTATTCCATTTTCAGCTCGATCCCTTTCCCGCCTCCATCATCGCCCTTGGTCTCTGTTCTTCGGGCTATGTCGCTCAGATTGTTAGATCAGGTATTGATGCAATACCTGAGTCTCAATGGGAAGGGGCTTTTGTTCTCGGTCTTGGGAAGTATAAGACTCTTGTCTCTATTATTTTGCCTCAAGTGGGGCGCAGGATTCTTCCGGTCTTAAATAATGAACTCGACTCTCTGTTAAAGAGCACTTCGATTGTCTCTTCGATTGGGATGCTTGAACTCACGCGGATGGGGATGAATATTGTCTCTCGCGAGATGGAGCCTGTTGCGATTTATTTGACCATTGCCTTTTTTTACCTCTGTATGTCAGCTTTTTTAAACCTGGCGGCTCGTAATATCGAGAGGAGACTCTGTCTATGTTAAATATTTGTGAACTATCTGTTGTGAAAAAAAAGGCGTCTATTCTCTCCTCTGTCTCTCTTGTCATTCCAAAAAAGAGAGTGACACTCCTGCTTGGTAAAAGCGGCTCTGGTAAAACAACACTGTTGCGCTGTATCGCGCAATTGGAAAAGGAGTATCTAGGAGAGGTGACGTGCGAGGGACGGCAACTCCTGTCGCTTGAGCCCAAAGAGCGTTCTTCTACGATCGGCTTTATTCCTCAATCTTTTTCTCTCTTCCCTCACATGACGGTCCTAGACAATTGTGCCTACGCTGTGCGGCACCACTCTTTCTGTTCCACAAAAGAGGCTTACGGCCAAGTTCAAGAATTTCTTAAGCTGTTTGACATGGAAAAGCTTGCGCTTTCACGGCCAGATGAACTTTCTGGCGGCCAAAAGCAAAGAGTCGCGATTATTCGGGCGCTTCTTCTGAATCCCTCGTTTCTCTTATTTGATGAGCCGACCTCTGCCCTTGATCCAGAAAATCGGGAGCTCTTCAGTGGTCTGTTGGAAAAGCTTCTAGAATCTGAAAGGGGGATTGTCATAGCAACTCACGACATGGTACTTGCTCGGCGCCTTGCCGATCTTGTCTATTTTTTGGAAGAGGGGGTGGTTTTAGAACATTATGATGCGCAAAAAACTTCTTTAGACCCAACCTCTAGAATTGCACGCTTTTTCCATGGTTAATCTTCCAACATCTGTGAATCTTCTGGTTGTGAAAGTCGATGGGAATGGTTTTTTTGGAAATGTCTACAATCGAGCAGTCCCTAAATAGTGTTGTGTCACAGTCAAAAGTACGGGAGTTTGTGCTAAAAAAGAGGGTCCCCCCTTGTGTTAAAAGCCTTAGCGCCCTTTCAATTAAAAAGGGGTAGTCGACCTGAATGTCAAAGAGCTTTTCCATTTTTTTGGATCGAGAGATCGTCGGGGGATCGATAATAATCAGATCGTAGAGGGGGCCACTCTCTTGTTCCAGAAACTTCAAACAATCCTCGCGAACAATCAGATTGTTTGTAAGCGTAATACCGTTGAGCCGAAAATTCTCTTTTCCCCACTCAACGTAGGTGTTGGACATGTCGACGCTTTTTGTCATAGTGGCACCAGAAACCGCTGCATGGACGCTAAAAGAACAGGTGTAGGCAAAGAGGTTTAAGACTCTTTTCCCTTGTGCCATTGAGGCGACAAGTTGTCTTGTCTCTCGATGGTCTAAAAAAAGGCCCGTGTCGAGATAGTCGCTCAAATTGACGCGGAACCTGACTCCATATTCCAGAACCGTAAAGAAGCGGCCCGTATCATCTGCCTTTTCATACTGCTCGACTTTCTCGCGCTTCATGCGGGTGCGCCAATAAATTAGCTCCTCACCTGCATTAAAAAGCGCGAAAAGCGCTTCGATCACAGCGTCATGCAGATCCTTTCTTGGCCCCTCTTCGTCTTTATTACTTGTGAAGTAGTGGACGCAGAATCTGCCGTCATAAAAGTCAATGGCAAGGGGATACTCTTTAATGTCGCGATCGTAGATGCGAAAAGCATTTGTCTTGGTGCGCTGTGCCCATTTCCTTAGGTGGCGGTAGTTTTTGCGGATCCGGTTTTTGAATGGGGAGCTCTTATCCTCGCCATCAATCACTTGAGGTAAAAAAAAATGTTTGTCCATAACTATCTATTATACCAAAAACCTGCTATTTTCTCAGATATAAAGAGAGGAAATACGATGGATCTGCCACCGATTGGGCTTGGGACTTGGGAACTGCGCGGCTCCCAATGTACACGCATCGTAGAAAACGCGCTAGATTTAGGCTATAAACACATTGATACAGCGCATTTTTATGAGAATCATGAGGCCATTGCACAAGCCCTCAAAGGACATGATCGTCACAGCCTATACATCACCTCAAAACTTGCGATAGACGAGGAGGTGGATCTATCCTCAATCGAAGATTCTGTCTATAGAGCGTGTGAAAAAGCCTTAAAAGAGCTCAAGACAGACTACCTCGACCTTTACCTCATTCACTTTCCTGACCAAAATTTTCCTCTAGAAACTATCTTTGTGGCCATGCAAAACCTTGTCCACCAAGGAAAAATCCATAAGGCCGGCGTGAGCAACTTTACCATCCATCACCTCGAAGACCTGCGCAAAGCTCACCTGATCCCTTTTGCCAATCAAGTTGAGTTTCACCCGCACCTGAACCAACAAGCGCTTCTGGACGAGTGTAACAAGCATAACATCCGCCTCATCTCCTTCCGCTCTTTTGGCAAGGGAAAATTGCTTGAAGAACCTCTTTTTAACCAGATAGGCGCACAGTACAATAAAACGGGCGCGCAAGTCATTCTCCGCTGGCTCTTTCAGAAGGGGATCGCCTCCATCCCCAAGGGCTCCTCGACAGAGCACCTCAAAGAAAATTTCGCCATCTTCGACTTTTCCCTAACAGAAGAAGAGATGAACAAGCTTGACAAGTTGAATAAAAACCGGCGCTATTGTCTTGCAGATAGCCCCGAATACAACTACTAATTATGAAAAAAAACATCGGAACCTTGGATCGACTCTTGCGCCTCTCTATTGCCATTCTCCTCTTGATCTATGCCTACTATAACCGGAGCCTGATCGGCTACCTCGCTGGCCTCTTCGTTCTTTTTGAGGCAACGGCTAGCTGGTGTTTATTCTACCAGCTTATAGGTAGGTCAAGCTGCCCTATTAAAAAATCTAAATAGACTTCTTTTGAAGACTAATAACAAAATATCAGCAATTCCCGCTAGAAAAATCATAACCCATTGATTTTTAGGCGTGTTTTTTTTGAAAAAAGCTCCCTGCCACTGCCTTTTTTGGCTGATAATGAGCCAGCGGGAATCGCTGCAATTATAGTATGTCTATTTTATCGGAGTAGTTCCTGAAAACGTGTAAAAACATCGACAGGTAACTGTTGCATTCCAACGGATGCGAGACCTTTTTTCAATGCTTTGAGTGGATGCTCTCCGGCAAGTTCTTCCAGACGATGGGAGTATGCTTCGATGATCCCATCGCAATCGGAAAGAAATTTGTTGATGACTAATAAGGGGTTGTTAGGGCTGGTCTCGATACGTGGGTAGATGTCGATATAGCGCGGATGCAGATGTACGGATCTTATTTCGCGTTCTAAATCTTTAATTTGCTCTTTGAGAAGGGAGTTATACAAGACAAGAGTCTCCTCGGTCATTGTTTTGGCATCGCCTAACCATTCCGATTCCAGTAGGAGTAAAGAAACAAGATCCGACTCTTCATACGCTTTCGTTAGACGTTTCATCAGCTCTATTTTTTCTTTCTGTTTTTCCAGGTCTTGTTCCAGATCAGGGTGCAATACTTTTGCAAGACGTTTGTAAATGCTGCCGATTCCCTTTTTTTGCAGCTCTTGTAAATTGCGTTCAGCTTCTTCTTTGAACAACATTTTTTTGCTTTTTTGTTTCGGTGGGGGCATAGCTTCTGGATTCTCCCCAAAAGCTGTATGCAGCGATTGAGAGAGCTTTAGTAGGACATCCTGAAGAGAGTCTTTCGGATTTATATGTGACATGTCAATCTCTCCGAGGCCTGATTCTTTTTCTAACATCTCTTTGAAAGAAGAGAGCTCTTCATAAAATTGATCATCTATACTTTTCCCATGGATCTTTTCATACAGATCGCGGACTGTCTCATGGACTTCATCCGGAGGAACAAGGGAGAAGACGAGGTTGACAACATCCTCTAAAAGTTCTTCGAATATTTCCTTCTCTTTTTTGGTTAATGCTTTTCGATTCTGCGTAAGCTCTAAAATCCTCAAGATGAAATGTGTGACGCAATCTGCAGCTTTTTGTTCTTTAGGCCTTAATGCTGAATGGTACAAGAGAAGAGCCTCTTCGCATTCCTGTTTTATCTGCTCGATTTGACCAAGTAGCGTCTGGATTTTGCGTCTTTGGCGATTAAAGAGTAGTTGAGATTGGCTCGAGGAGGGTTTTTTACGTCCCTTTTTTAAGATGAGCGTATTCATTGGCTCCCTATATTTTTTGAAAAATTGGAAGCAGTTTACAGAGGCTGGGCTTAAATCGTCAAGGGCTATGTGATGGAGATACGGGATGATTAGGCAGTATTCCTAAAAGATTGAGCTATATGGCTGCGTCAAAGCCGTTCAAATCGCCGAACGCAAATTTGCAACGTATTATCAATACGTTGCAAATTGCGTCGCCTAGCGGTCGACGATTTTAGCGAGCTTTCACGCTTGCCAGATAGCCCAATCTTTTAGGAACACTGCCTAATTTTTTTTAAGAACTTCCAGGAGTGTTGGTGTTTACTCCGGTTGGCTTGTTCGATCCTCATCTTGCTGCCATAGCTCTTCAATGTCGTCACAAAGTGTTCCCCCTTCTTCGTAGTCAGACGGAAGGGCACCTAGTTCTGCAAGTTCTGTTAGAAAGTGGCAGACTTTCATCATATCTTCTTCACTGCAGTTTTCTTCAAGTTCTCCGTTTTCGATGGCATTAAGGAACGCGATCACATCATTATAGGTCATTGAGGTGCGTGCTGCAGGATCTGTGACAAAGGCCGGAATTTCAAATTTTGAAGATGCATGAACAGGCAGGGCTGGCACTGTGCAGAGAAGTAGCAGAGGAATGGTCCACTTGAAATAGCTCATAAAATCCCGATGGTTTTCTGTTTTTAGCCACGATAAATCAGAAAAACTTTATCAGCAAAGAGATTTTTATTTTTGAGAAATCTTTGACAAAGGCGCTTCCACTCTGTAATCTGCTCGGAATATGCGCTTATTCTTCTTGTTTTTTCTTTTTTGTTCTCAACTTGTTGCACATGAAGAAGTCTCTCTTGCAGCGGTCACTGCAGGGGAGCCCTCTTCCTTTGTAGCAGGCTCAGTCTCTGCCATCACGGGAGCTTTTTTTGTTGCAGATGAAGACATTCAGATTCAGGGTCTGGAGCCAATCAATTTTAAACGCTACTACATCAGCCATGCCAATCAGCACCCGTGTGGCGGCTGGAATTTTTTCAACCATATTTACCTATTTGCGACAAGTCAGGGTACTCTTTTTCAGACATTTAATCTGCGTGTAACGGAGCCTTCCGGGACACAGCTGCATTACTACCGTCCGCTTCTGCCTCAGAAAGAGCAAAAAGAATGGCTTAAAACAAGAGAAAAGTATCTAGAAAAGCTCGTAGAGTCACAGAAAAAGAAAAAAGCTCCACCACAGCTTCCTCCGTCCTTTCTTCTAGAACTGGAACAAACGTCATATCTTGCCGGGTTGACAAACTGCTCTATGGGAGAGATGAGCGCGCGCTTTAATGTGCAGAATCAAAAGGTGAGTGTCTGGTATGACCTGCAGCAGGTTGTGATCTACGCTCCAGATGGAGGTGAGCGCTACTACTCCTATAAACATAGGACAGATGGAGAGATGGTTTACTACATCTATCTGGAAAAGCTCTCAAATGGGAATCTCGTTCATTACGAATATGACACGCATCGCCGTCTAAATCAGATCCGCACAACAAACGCGACAGGAAACAAAATATACGCCTGGGCCAAAATTTGTTATGACGGGAGAGGATCTGAACCCTCAAACTTCAGAATCGAAACAAGCGATCAGTCTACACCTATTCCAAGGCGTTACGCTTAGAATCGATTGAGCGGTATGAGGGGGAAGAAAAACTTCTGAACGTCCAAGAGTTAAAATGGGGAGCCGGCGCTAAAAATGGCTCCTTTTTGATGAGTCGGACCCTGCTGGATGAGAAGCGAAATAAGGTACATGCGACAAGTTATACGTACAATGATGCTGGAAATATTTCTGTAGAGACATTTTCGGGGAAAAATCTTTCTGAGTTGTACCAGAAACGGTACAGCTATGATGCACAGCATCGCTTGATCCGGCAAGAGGAAGATAATGGTTCTGTCACTCATTTTGGGTATTTGGGGAAGAGTCATCTTCTGCGATTCAAACTACTCTCTGATTCAAAAGGGGTACAGTTGCGCTACTTCTGGGAGTATGATGCGGATCAGATTCTAACTAGAGAGATTCAAGATGATGGATCCGGGCTCTATGTCGATGATGTGACGCAGGTGACCTATCGATTAATACGGGTCACACATCCACGTGTTGCAGAACCTTTTATAGGCTTGCCGGACCTAATTGAAGAGAAGTATCTAGATGTGACGACAGGTCAAGAAAAATTGTTGAAGCAAGTGCATCTTCGCTACACTCTACAAGGGCAGATCGGGGAGGAAGAGCTCTACGATGCAAACGGGGTCTTTCGCTATGCGATTCAAAGAGAATATGATGGACAAGGACGGATTGTTCAAGAGACAAATGCCATTGGCCAGAAACAGTGCTCACTATACGACACCCATAATAAGGTAGAGGAGAGCAACTTTAGTGGTGATCTAACCAGCAAAATGTCCTATGATTACTCCAATCGGCTGATTGCGGTGAGTGAGGTGGGCTCTGATGGAAGTTGCCATACAAGCCAGATGAGCTATGATCGGCTGTACAATAGGATTGCTGAAACGGATCTGCATGGGAAGAGAACGCATTACCTATATGACGCATGTGGGCAGCTACTTAAAACCGTTTATCCAGAGGTCCAGGATGGGGAGATCCTGCAGGAAGAATATCTCTATAACGCCGCAGGAGAGCCCTATGCCTATACGGACCTAAGAGGTAAGACAACCAGCAGATCCTACAATGCGCGAGGTGCTCCCACCCACATTATCCACCAAGATTTGAGTATAGAGAAGTTTACCTACTACACAGATGGGACCCTTGCTACCGCAGTAGATCAAGCCGGAACCGTTGCGCATTACAGACGCGATTTTCTTGGGCGTGTCACAGAGATCAGTCGATCTTATCTCGGTGAAACGCTCTCTGTAGAACGGTATACCTATAAAGGGGTTAATCTCATCGCAAAAGAGGATGCAGAGGGGAATTTCCACACCTATTCGTATGACGGCGCGAGCCGAAAGACAAAAGAGCAGTTTGCCGGTATTGAAACATCTTATGAATATGATTCTATGGGTAGGCCCTTCTGTATACAAGTTGGGGATTTGCGTGCCATTACCGAATATAACCTTCTTGATCAGGTAATAGAGGAGCGCAAGGAGGATCTGCAAGGCAATATCCTCTCTTGGGTGAATTACACCTATGACGCAGCTGGCAATAGAGAGAGTATCACCCAGTCTATTCACAATCTAGAATCGACCGAGACAACACGCTTTGATCCATGGCATCGCGAGGTGCAGCAGATTGATGCTTTAGGGCACACGACGTTTACAACCTATCAAGAGGAAGAATTTTTACAGAAAACAACAATCGACCCTCTTGGCCTCCAGACGATTGAAACGTACGATGCACTACAACGCAGAGTGCGCATAGAAAAGAGAAAAGAGGGCACTCCCGTATCCCGTGAAGAGTTCTTTTATGAAGCGGGAGGGAAGCTCGCGCGTCAAGTAAGCCATCTCTATGGGGCGGGGAGTCTTTTGCGTACAACGACGACCTGCTGGGATTATGATGCAATGGGGCGACTTGTTTTGCTTGCTGAAGGATCGGAGGATCCTGAAGAGAGGCAGACTCGGTATAGCTACACGGCAAAAGGGGAGTTGCGCGAAGTGGTAAAACCTGATGGAGTGCGTCTTTACAAGGAGTATGATCCCTTGGGCAGACTTGTGCGCTTTAGTTCATCAGATAACTCCTGCAATTACAGTTATCGCTACAACAAACTACATCAGCTTTTAGAGAGCCGGGATCTTAAGACGGGGAAGGGAACTTATTTTCTTTATGATCCCCATGGGCATCTCTTGGAGGAGCGCCTTGCCAACGGGCTTTTCGTACAGAATGAATATGCAGATGCACGTGGCCGCAGAACGCGCTGCACACTGCCGGATCATTCTGACATCTCTTATACCTATGATCCGCTACACCTACGCTCTGTGACCTCCCAAGGAATGACCCATCGCTACACTCAATATGACTTATCGGATTATCTTCTGGAGTCTGAACTTCCAGGCAGCTTGGGCAGTATCTACTACAACTTTGACTTGCGAGGGGTACGGACACAAGTTGTCTCTGAAAAGTTTGCGCATACCATTGAGGAATTTGATCGATGCGGTAATATTATCCACGCATCTTTTCAATTTCCCTCTCAATCGTGGCACTGTCGTTATGCTTATGATGCGCTGTACCAGCTCGTGCAAGAAGAAGGTCTTGTGCCACACGACTATATGTACGATTCTCATAACAACCGTTTAGAAAAAGATGCCAACCTCTATCAGATTAATGCTCTTAATCAGATCGTGGCAACAGATGCTGAACCGTTCACCTATGATCGCAATGGCAATCCACTCTGTATTAATGAGACGCACTACGTCTATGACGCCCTCGATCGCCTTATTGAGCTGTACAACAAGCAGTTTCGCCTTCTCTTTACCTATGATGCATCTCATCGCAGGATGAGTCGCACCCTCTACCTGGCACAAGAGGATGACTGGAACTTACAAGAAGAGCTTCTCTTCTTATATGACAAGCAGAATGAAATCGGAGCCTATAACCAGAACGGCACCCTACAAGAGCTCCGCATTCTAGGCGCCACTCCAGAAGCAGAAATTGGCGCTGCCGTTCTCCTAAAAGTTAATGGTGAGCTCTACGTTCCACTCCATGACCTGAACGGCAATGTCACAGCGCTCCTCTCTCCTAAAACAGGCGTCCTGCAAGAATCATACGCCTACACAGCTTTTGGCGAAGAGCAGCTCTTCTCTCCACAACCTCACAACCCGTGGCGCTTCTCTTCCAAACGCACCGATCCCTCGGGCCTTATCTACTACGGCCGTCGCTACTACGCACCCGATCTTGGCCGCTGGCTGACGCCCGACCCAAAAGGCTTTAGCGACGGCCCCAACCTCTACGCCTTTGTCCACAACGCGCCTCTAACCCATGTTGACCTGTATGGGCTGCATGCACTTGCCTATGCCCCCAATTATCAGCCTCGTGGCTATGCCAACAATTTTAGCCGAGATTTTGCAAGGGGCACCCAGTCTCTGATAGAACTTAGTAAACAAGGTTTAATCGGCATCAGACATGGAGCAGGTCAGTTTTGTATGGAGAGTCCAGTTGCGCTCTCCTCGGTTGCTCATATGCTGACCAAACCTCTTTATCAAATAACTGGCCGCACCGATGCGTACTCTACTCACTCACTAGGGCTTGCTCGATTTAATCAGCACTATTTAAACAGTGGAAATGCATTGATGCAGAAATTCCTCCCAGCTGATCAAACAAGTCGAGCCTACCAGACAATGCGAACAGGCACAGCCTTGTCATTAGAGATTGGCTCTTTATTCGTTGGGGGGTATGGCGCTGTTAAGGGTATTATTGGTTTTAGTCAACTAGCACGATCTCCCATGAAAATTACAGCCATGACAAGAGCCG
>JABDDH010000024.1:0-163 GCA_013287705.1 Chlamydiota bacterium
CCTCTACTACCCGGATGGCCGTGTACAGATGGAAGCGGACCTGATCATTGTTTCAGAGGATTCCAAAGGGTTTCAAGAGTGGAAGAATGTGGCTGTTCCTCACGGTCTTTTTGTCTCCTTTTTCAAGAATGGAAATGTTGAGAAAATTGCTCAATACCAATAC
>JABDDH010000024.1:173-17748 GCA_013287705.1 Chlamydiota bacterium
TTTATGAGACAGGGAAGTTGCGCAGCCTGATTTATTTTAAAGAAGGGACTCAAGAGGGGCCCATTCTTGCATTGCATGAAGGTGGAGAGAAGGCAGAAGAGGGAGTTTTTGAGAACGGCAAGCTAATTGGTGATTTTGTCTGCTACTATCCAACAGGCGCTCGGTCTCTATTAATTCCTTATAAAGAGGGGAAGCCAGAGGGAATTGTCACAGAGTGGTATCCTACTGGAGCTATTAAAGCAACACGTCGCTTTGTCAATGGGCTACTTGAGTCAGATGGCAAGAATCCGGCGCTTTTAGTTTATAATGAAGATCGGGCAATTGTCGAAGTCCAAGACTTTAAAGCTGGAGAGCCGATTGGTCTCCACATTAAATATCATGCAAATGGAAAAGAGAGTGAGCGTCTGCAGTATAAAAATGGAAAAAAAGAGGGAAGGCTGCTCCTTTTTTCTCAAGAGGGGAAGCTCCTTGGAGAAGAGAATTACCAAGCTGGAGTCAAGATAGGCCATCATTTTAAGATGCATGAGAATGGGAAGCTCAACTTTGAGGCCGACTTTGATCAAGAGGGTAAGTTGCTCGCTCCAATCGATGAGTTTAATGAGGATGGAAATCGTGTTCGCCACTGTTTTTTTGTCGATGAAAAGTTTGAAGGTCCGTATCAAGAGTGGTATGCAAATGGGCAGCTTAAGGTTGACTATATCTATCTTGATGGCCATTGGGAGGGGGAGCAAAGAGAGTATTACCCTTCAGGGCAAATTAATCGGATTGCCTTTTTCGAGGAAGGGAAAAAAACAGGCCTTTATGAAGAGTGGTATGAGAACGGGAAGAAAAAATTTGAGCAGTTCTACACAGCCGATCTTCCAGATCGCGCCTGCCAAGAGTGGTACGAAGATGGCCGCCTGAAGTTTGTAGGCTCTTTTTCTCTGGGTAAGAAAGAGGGTCTTTTTCGAGAATGGAATAGCAGGGGGGATCTGATTAAAGAGGCAAATTACGAAAATGATCTGCCCCATGGCCAGGTGCAGATCTGGTATCAGAAAGATCGTCCTCATCAGAAGATTTTCTTTGTGCATGGGAAAAGAGAGGGGAAGGAGTTAGAATACTACCCCAATGGAACAGTGAAACTGGAGGCTTTTTATTCCAATGGGTTTTTAGATGGAGAGCTGAAGAGCTGGTATGAGAACGGTTTCATTTTAAGTGTCAAATCCTATCGCCAAGGTTTAGTCGTCGGCGAGCAGAAAGAGTATTTTCCAAAAGAGGGAGAGGATTTATTACGCGTCTGCCACCACTATTTTTATAATGAAAAAGGTGAGCTCCATGGAGAGCGTAAGAGTTATTTCCCCAATGGACGACTCCAGCTCTCTTTGAATTATGAGAATGGAGAGCTTCACGGGAAAAAGGCTCTCTTTGATCAAGAGGGGGAGCTCTTAGAAGAGGCGTTTTATGATAAGGGGAGACTAGAAGGGCGCTATTATCAGAAAACAGCTGAAGGGCAGAAGATTATTTTCCACTATAAGAATAATCGCCGGGAAGGTCTTCATGAGGTCTATTATCCCCACCAAGAAAGGCTTGGAAGTGTTAAAGCGTTACAAGCTCAGTTTGTCGATCATGAGCTCGATGGCGATCTAGTTGAGTATGATCGAGAAGGAAACAAGCTCTCTTTGGTTCAATATAAATCTGGGAAAAAAGAGGGAGAGGCTTACCTGTTTGGACCAATGGGTAAGGTCTTTACCCTTTTTGCCCATAAAGATGATAAAAAAGAAGGACTGCTCACCCAATATTTCCCGAGTGGAAAAGTCTTTAAAGAGATGCACTTTGTTGCGGACCAAAAAGAGGGTAAAGAGAAGACTTTCTTTGAAAAAGGATCTATTGCCAGCATAGCACTCTATCAGAATAATCAGTTGCATGGTCTGTATCAAGATTGGAATCAAGAGGGGACTTTGATTTTTGAAGCTGAGTATAAAGAGGGGAAACGCCATGGGAAATTTAATAAATACTATGACGACGGCCGTCCGCGCTTGATCCAGCAGTTTATGGAAGATCAGCTCCATGGTCTGAAAAAGAGCTATGACCTGCAGGGTAAAGAGACTGTTTTTACTTATGAAAATGGAATTAAGATTAGTTAATTAGAGGAAATTCTGAGTCGTAAAATAGTTTGGACACTGGTTGTTTTAGGAACATTTTTTTTAGGAAGTGTGATCTTTGCTCGTCCTCACAAGCCTCTAAGAAAAAAAATACGAACGGCGAGAGTAAAGACAGAGGATCTGGTAAAAGTAGATCCTCAACAAGAAGGGGAGAGTCTAGAAAAAATAGAAGTTCTAAATGAAGGAGAGCTTCGAGCAGTGGCTTTATTGGGGGAATCCCCCAATGTCTTCATTGCGACAATTCCTAAAAGTGGGACGCATCTTCTTTTCAAAACTTTAGGATTAATTACCGGCCAGACGTTAGATTTTTTTAGTCATAAGAGCCCTTCTCGAGAGTTTTTTGGGAAGCATATTTGTGAAATGTCTTATTGGGCTCATTTTTTTAATCCGCATTGGGCAGACGCCTATCTTGCAGATGAGCGATGGAGAACGATTGTTCTTTTTCGAGATCCGCGAGATACGATCGTTTCACAGATACGTTGGATTCTTGATGCAGATCATACGTGGGGGCATTCCTTAAACCAAGAAGGTTTTGAGCATTTTGTCTCTTTATCACATGATGAACGAATAGCTTTTTTAATCCATGCTCCTTGGGGAGAGTCTTTATTTGTAAAAGAGGTTTTGAAATATAGAGAACGTCCTCGTGTTTTTTCTCTCCGTTTTGAAGACCTTGTAGGACCCCTTGGTGGAGGAGATCTGACTCTACAGAAAAATAGCGTTAAAGAGTTGGGCGCATTTATTGGGTATGAATTAAATGATGCGACAGTTGAAACCATTTCTAGTCAATTATTTGGGGGGACTTCTACCTTTCGTGAAGGAAAAATCGGTAGCTGGAAGTCATGCTTTAGTGAAGAGAATAAAAAACTATTCAAAGAATACATGGGAGACGCCCTAATTAAATTAGGCTATGAAACAGGGTGTGATTGGTGATGACAAGCTCTAATTAAACAGAGCTTTGAGTTCGCGAAGCTCATTGTGAATGTATTCTGCTCGCTTGTGGGAAAGTTCGTGTAGTGGAATATATTTTGGCAGCAAGTGGTAGGTTAGGTGCGCCTTGCGACATGTGAAAAAGAGTTCGATGGGTTTATTTTTGGGGACCCCAGTTAATAAACCGAGCTCTAGGCCAAGTTGGATCATACTCAGGAGAGAGAGCGTTTCGCGCGTTTCGAGTTGGTAGGAGTTCATCAGAATGCCGTATGCGCGATAAATCGCATCTTGGATTTCTGGAGAAGGAGCTATTTTGAGTTTTGTACGCATTGCCTCCTCGCTTAACATTAACCGCTCTCTTGTCTCTTGCAAAACGCGTAGAATAGATTCTTCCGTAACGCCTTGTCTGTACCGGTTGCGCAGTAAAAGAAGATTGCCGACAAAGTTTTTATCTCCCTCCATACTAGAGACTGTTGTCTCCTCAGACTGCTGCTTGTCTAGGATCTCTTGTATTGATCCTGTTTGAATGAGGGCAGGCAGGTGCAGGTAATTGGTAATTGTCAACCCTGTGCCACTATATTCTGGCTGCGATGTTAAATGGCCAAATTGAGGGGAAAAGGCAAATCCAAGAGTTGCGATTTTTTTTTCGATTTCTGCAATGGTTGCATAACGCGCTTCTATTTCTTCTTGAGAATTGAGTAAATGGAATTGAAGATGATCTGATCCGTTAATCAGAATTAAAAGATGAGATAGAGGGTCGAGTAAAAAAAGTGAAGGATTTTGGACTTTTTCGACCCAAAGAAAGTGTTCAAATAAAAACTCTTTATCTAAGGGAGTGAGCCTCTGTGACGGCAGAGCTAGATAGTGAGCCTCTTGTAATGCATCTTGAATGTCTAGAGCGATTTGTTCTAACTCTTGTGGTGTGCATTTTGAGGGAAAGAGCGGGGAAGCTAGATTGCGACGTAGGCTAATTGTCGATGCAGGGAAGATGGGATTTACCCCTTTTTCTAAGGGAAGTTGTTGTAATAAAGTTTGTGGAAGTTCCGTTTTAATCATCATTTTTTTCGTTTAAAAGCAGCTGGATCTGATCACGTAAGGAAGCTGCCTGTTCATAATTTTCTTGTTTAATAGCATCTTGAAGCGCCTCTTTGAGAAGTGGGAGGCGACTTTCTCTGGGGTCTATTGTGCGGGGCTCAAGATTCATTTGACTTTTATAAACGAATTTTTCTTTCTCGCACAAGAGAGGAAGAGTAAGCTCTTGATAGATAAGATCTGCAAAGAGAGTGTAGCAGTTACTGCAGCCTAGGGGTTCACCTCTACTCACAGCATCACGTGTTGTTTGACAAGTAGCACAACTGGATTCCTTTGTTTCTACTCGTTTTGACCCGCATAATTTTT
Source organism: Chlamydiota bacterium (assembly GCA_013287705.1). Classification (GTDB taxonomy): domain Bacteria; phylum Chlamydiota; class Chlamydiia; order Chlamydiales; family Rhabdochlamydiaceae; genus JABDDH01. Next base: position 4,640 of record JABDDH010000024.1, read on the forward strand.
TCTCAAACAGGGGACATTCTGAACACATTTTTGTTATCGTAACATGACGCCCTGTAATCTCTTTGTAGGTGATTGAGGTCTCTCTTTGGCAATGGGAGCATTCAATCGGACGATCGCTCATGGGCTCTCTTCTTGTTCCACTTTTTCGGGTCCCTCGAGGATGATTTCACTCTCCTGACGGATACTAATTGTTGGCATAAAGAGAATGAGCGTTAAGCAGAGAAACATGAGTAGTCCCATTGTTCCCATCGCATAGACGATTGGCTCTTCTGTAAAAGAGTGTGTTAAAAATCCAACAAGTAGAGCTCCGAGACCTCCAAAGCATGCGGCACACCCCATGAGTAGGCCGGATATTGTGCTGGGATGTTCTGGGGCAAGCCTGTGTCCCCATGAGACAAGGATCGGATTAATAATTCCTAAAAATGCGCCGAGGACGGATAAGAGGAGCGCGCTTAAGAGAAAGGAGAGACTCGGAAAAAGTAAAAAACAATAGAATAGACAGAGGGCAAAAGAGAGCACCGTGATAAGAACCTTTTTTTGACCAAAACGATCAGATAGAATTCCAGCGGGAACCATGATGAGTGCAGATCCTAAAATAAAACAGAGATGACCCCCTCCCATACAGAGCCAGGAGTGGCAGCCTTTTGCGCGTAATAGGTCGGGCAGAAGAAATGTAAAAGAGAAGAAGAGCCCGAGATTTGCCACTTGTGCACAGTAGAGGAGGGAGAGGGATCTTTTATGTTTAAGTAGAGGTTCAAAAAATCGGCGTAGGGAGATCTTATTTTCACTCAAGGTTTGTTTAGGGAAACGGTTGAAATAAACGAGCGTGATCACAATAAGAAAGGGAATGAAAAGGACCCAGACGTGGCCATCAAAGAGGGTTAAGACGTGGACAAAGGTTAACTGGGAAATCCCAAGCCCGAGAGCGCCTCCTGATGCAAAAAAAAGAATCACTTTGCCTTTGTGGAGTTTTGAAATGCTTCCGGCAAAACCCATGGCTGCTGGGTGAAATGCTCCGGAGCCAATTGCTAGGACAAGAAGTAGCCAAAAGGAGTGGCTGAGGTTGCCGCTAAATGTGATCATGAGAATTAGAGAAGAGAGGAAGAGTCCAAGGAGTAGGATGGTTTTTCGCTTTCCTTTATCTGAAAAATAGCCAAAGACGATTTGTAAGATCTCCCCACAAAAACTTGTGCTCCCCACCATAAGACCTGCGTGGATCAGATCAACCCCGGCAATTGTTTTGTAGATAGGCCATATCCCCGTGCAGAAGTCAATGAGTAAATGGCTTAGCCAAAGTAATAAAAGGCTATTTCTACAGACTAAATAGTTGCTTTTTGCGGGGAGGGTGGTAGGTATAGGTGTACTCATAATTTTGGAGTCTACGGAATAGCAACTTATTTTTAGACAAAAAAAATTTATCCAGATAAGGTTAAGTTAGAATCACACACACAGGAGGATTTTAGATGAAAAAGTTATTTTTCGCATTATTTAGTTTAGCGACTCTTTCGCACGGATTTGCGGATGAGGCGACAGTTCAGGAGATTGCTTACTCTAAAGAGACAAAGATGGATTGTGAAAAGCTGATGCCTTCAGAACAGGTATTTTCTAAAGGGTTGACATCACAGAACCAGATGTACTTTTGCTCTAAATTTTCTAAAGAGCAGCGCAGAATGGCGATGGACATGACAAAGCAGGCTGATACGAAGGGAAAAATGATGAGTGCAGATCAAGCTGTTGAGAAAGTGACAAAAGATGATAGAGTTGCTCCTATGAAGCCAAAAATGGGCGGCAGCTGTCCTGTCAAATAGAGATGATTGAAAGAGAAGGTTTTTTTCAATTTGAGTTGCTCATCCGAGTGCCGGGTCTGTTTCATGCGGTCTTTTTACGCACAGGGGGTGTCAGTCCCCCTCCTTATTCTGCGCTTAATGTGGGAGATAAGGTAGGGGATAATCCCTTGTGGGTAGCTGCAAATCGAGAGTCTATTCGTAAAAGGTGCGGGGTGTCACAGCTTGTTGCAGCAGAGAATGTCCACGGAGCTAAAGTCTCTTGTTTAACCAGAAAATTGCCTTTTGCCCTTGAAAGATGTGATGGTCTTTTGAGTCAGGAGGCAGATCTTGCTCTTCTGATTACCCATGCCGATTGTCAGGCTCTTCTTCTTTTTGATCCGGTAACGCGCACGATTGGAAATGTTCATGCAGGTTGGCGTGGAAATGTGGCGGGGATTTTTACAGTTGCCATTAAGCAGATGTGTGAAAAGTATGGGGCTCAAGCCTCAAATATTCTCGCTTGTATCTCACCAAGTCTTGGACCTTGCCACTCAGAGTTTGTTAATTACAAAGAAGAGTTCCCAGAGCGCCTATGGAAATTTCAAGTCAAGCCTTACTATTTTGATCTATGGGAGATGAGTCGTTCTGAGCTTTTAAAAGCGGGAATTCTGCCACACCATATTGAAATTGCACGTCTGTGCACATACGATCATCCAGAACAGTTTTTTTCGTATCGCAGGGATAAAGTTACTGGCCGTAATGGGACTGTCATTGCGCTTAATTAATTTCTATTGCCACATAAAAAACATTATCAATATACAAGCTCGACTTTGTATGCCCAACGTGATTCAGTAATAGTAGTTGAAGGCTGTGACGGAGCTGATAAATCGAGAGCTATTTCTTCCAGCCACTGTAAACCAGGCGCCTGTAATTAATCCGAGCTGTGAGCTCCAGTTGTACTCGAATGCCGGAGCAAGAGAGATTTGGTTGCTTGATGGAGCTGAAAGATCTAGTCGCACTCCTGTAGCTGAGTGGCCTGGGTTGCCGCGAAATGTTCTTTTACCTCTATAGAAGCTTGCAATATCTAGGGCTAAAGCCCAATTTTTTGTTACAGAGTATTCCAACCCGAGAGTTGTGTTAAGAAAAGCTCTACGTATAACGGTTGCATTCGTATCGGCAGCGCCTCCATAGGTATTAAAGCCTTTCACGTGAGTGGGAGTGTGAATAATATAGCTGGCATGAAAGCGGGGAGAGAGGTAATGGAGTCCGCTGAGGTGATAGGTTTGTCCGAGAGTTGTTCCAAAGCGCGTTGAGTAGGAACCGCTACCACTTGAGTCGACAGCAGCCCCTTTTGTCCCATCTAGGTGCTGATACTTGCCTGTTGGAAAAGTTTCAGCGATAATTAGTTTAATGGCTGGCCAGTAAGTCTCTCCAATATCACCGCGTTTGCGCAGTTGATAGCCGATTCCAATGGGAAGGTCTGCAAAGCGAATGGAAGATCCGTTGTGGTTATAGTTGTAAAAAACCTGGGGATTTATTGTTACTTCAAAACGTTCAATCAACCCCGCCTGAATGGGGAGTTGCACATTAATGTTCCAGGTTTTTACGGGGTTGATTCGTGGATGCCAGTTTTTGTCGTACGAGCCAAATATTTTTGTGGCATAGAGATACGGCTCGATATTGGCGTGGCCAACCTTAATGACATTGGCGCTGGGGGTGAGGAGGGGACCTGTAAACCAGGGAGCGACTTTGGGATGTAGATAGAAGCCCTCTTCTCCAACAGAGTAGCCCTTACTACAAGCAATAAAGCTAACTAACAAAAGAGAGAGAGATCTTATCTGACACATTAAAACTGATTATATAATTCGATAGCAAGTTCCAAGGCAATAAAAAATATCAATAGTGACAACATCACTTTTCCGCCAAAAAGTTGCCTTGTTGACTTGGGGAAGCGATGTTTATAACGGCCAATCCAGACAAGAAGTGGAGGGAGAAGCCCAAAGAGAAGAGCGCAACTAATTCCACCGGCATAACTGAGAGCGACAATAAAAATATGCGGATAGGTGAGGGAGATAATGGTCGGTGGAACAAAAATAAGTGCGCAGAGGCCTATTTTTTTCCAGCCCTTTTTTGAAACGTGTAACCCATCTGCTAAAAAATCAAGAAAAGCGAGCGACAGGGCGATATAGGAGGTTGTCATCGTAAAGATTGCAAAACATTTTCCGATGGTAAAAAGCCAGGGGCTGCCGACAAACTGTTTTAATGGCATGACGGCAGTCTGGCCGAGCCTGCCGGCTTCAATTAAGCCATGTTGTCCCTCAATAGGAATGATTCCTAAAATCAGAAACTCCCAGACAAGGTAGACTAGGAGTGGGATAGAAGTGCCAAGAAAAATGGCTAGGCGTACTTTCTTGACATCGCGGTTCATATAGGTCATCAATGTTGGAATAATCACCTGATAGGTAAATGAGGTAAAAAGGACAGGCAGAGCTACCCATACCTTGATCCAGTGAACTTCCTTGAGTAGGCTCAAGTTGACATGACCGTAGGAGACCGCAATGAAAGCAATGTAGGAGATCAAAACAGCAATCATCAGTCCAAGATTTAGTCTATCAACAGATCGAGTGCCAAGGTAAACAACAGGAGCAAAGACAAGGACATAAAGTACCATCGCAAGCCAAGAAGGGAATGCCCCTTCTGTCCATTCGCTGATGACCGAACCTGCACCTGCAACGTGGGCGATCATGACTGTGACAAAGAGAAAGAGATAGACAATCCAACATAGGTCTTTTCCGATAGGGCCTAAAAACCGTTGTGCCATTGAAATGAGGTTGGAATCTTTTGGCATCCAACTGCAGACCTCTAAAAGTAAAAGTCCCGTACAGAGCATAAAGAGCCAGGTGACTAAGTAGATAGCAAGAGAAGGGACGAAGCCTGCGGGGCCCGTCGCAACTGGCAAGGCAAGCATGCCAACGCCAATTGTCGTTGCAGCGATGAGTAGAGTTCCACCTAAAACATGTCCACAAGAGCGAAAAAAGTGCATAAGAACCCGATTGAGATACAGATATATTAGATCATATGCGTGTTGATTAAAAAAAAGCAACAGCGTAATCTTTCGCAAGATGTCTATTACACCTCTTTTTTTTTCCAGATGTTAAATTAATTGAACCAAAAGTCTATTCTGATGCGCGCGGTTTTTTTAAAGAATTGCAGAATCAACAATTCTTTTCCGATGTGGGAATTGACTGCACATTTGTGCAGATGAACCACTCTTTTTCATCGTATGGCGTCTTGCGTGGCATGCACTTTCAACGCTCCTTACCCCAAGCAAAACATCTGATTGTTCTTTCTGGAGAAATTTATGATGTCGTTGTCGATATTCGTCCTGACTCTCCGACCTTTAAGCAGTGGCTTGGTATTCATCTCAAGGCCGACCTGCATCAACAGCTCTTTATTCCGGCGGGATTTGCTCATGGTTTTTGTGTCTTGAGCCCGACCGTGCATCTCATTTACCAGTGTAGTGCGCTTTTCAATTTGGCCGAAGACAGGGTTTTTTGTTATAACGATCCAGAGATTGGGATTGTCTGGCCAATTGATGAACCCCTTCTCTCTGAAAAAGATCGGTTGGCGCCACGGTTCAAGGATGTGAACTGATGAAGCTTTGGGTTGTTGGCGCTTCGGGGCTTCTTGGATCCGCGCTTCTTGAGTTGTGTCGCACAAGAGGAGTTGATGCTGCCAGCAGTGTCAGAGGCGATGTAGACTTATTTTGTTTAGAAGAGATTGAACAGTTTGTGCAGAGCCATCAGATCACGCATATTGTCAATTGTGTGGCTTATACAAATGTTGACCTGGCTGAAGAAGAGGTGGAACTTGCGTATCAGGTCAATGCCAAGATTCCCGAGAATTTAGGGAAAATAGCCGCTCTCTTGTCTCTTAAACTCATCCATATTTCAACAGATTTCGTCTTTTCAGGTGAAAAAAATGAGCCTTATAGAGAGGAAGATTTGTGTGCGCCACTTGGGAATTATGGAAAGAGTAAGCTTGAAGGGGAAAGGCTTCTTGTGTCGACTTTTCCCTCAGCTTGTATTGTCCGAACATCTAACCTCTTTGGCAGAGGAGGAAAGAGCTTAAGCTCAAAACTATTTCAGTTACTACAAACAAATGCCCCTTTAACCCTTGTTTTTGACCTTGTCTCTCGTGCCACATACAGCAAAGACCTTGCAGAACTTCTCATCGCTCTTTTACCTCATTCTGGGATCTTTCACTTTGCAAACGTAGGCTCTTGTAACCGGCTGCAGATGGCAGAAGAGGCACGTCTCTTATTGCCAAAAAGTTCTTCGCAATTTCTCCCTATCCTTTCCAGAGACTGTTTTGCAAAGCACATTCGCCCTAGATACTCTGTTTTATCTACGAAAAAAATTGAAGCGTTGCTTAACATTAAACCACGTTCATGGCAAGAGGCTTTAAAGGAATTTTCTCAGCATGCGCTATAAAAATATTTTAGTAACAGGTGGCTCTGGATTTATTGGCTCTGCATTTATTCTTTTTGCGCTTGATAAAGTTAATAAAATTGTCAATTTAGACCTGCTGACGTACGCGGCACAAGAACTTTTAATTGATGATCTGCGCTACCATTTTGTTTATGGGGATATTTGCAATGAAGCGCTTGTAGAAGCGCTCTGTTTAGAGCACAAAATCGATGCTATCGTTCACTGTGCAGCAGAGAGCCACGTTGATCGGAGTATCACTTCTCCAAAGACGTTTTTAAAGACAAATGTCGAAGGAACAGTTGCTCTTTTAGAAGTGGTCCGTCGCCACCCATCGATTCATTTTCACCACATTTCGACAGATGAGGTGTATGGCTCTTCGCTAGAGGGGCGCTTTCATGAAGGGTCACCTTATAAGCCAAATTCCCCTTATGCTGCTTCAAAAGCGGCATCCGACCATTTTGTGCGTGCCTATCAGCATACATACGGCCTTTCAACAACCATCTCTCATTGCACAAATAATTATGGGCCGCGTCAGTTCCCAGAAAAACTGATCCCTCTGATGATCCTCAACTGTCTCAAAAACAAGCCATTGCCTATTTACGGCAATGGGTTAAATGTGCGCGACTGGATCTTTGTTGAAGATCATGCAGAAGCTATTTTTCAGATCCTTCAATACGGCATACCAGGAGAGGTTTATGGTGTCAGCGCAGAAGTTGAGAAGAGCAATGTTCAGCTCATCTCTGAATTGATCCAAGAAGTTGCACGCGCAACCTCTCAGGATCTGGTTCAACTCGAGCAGCTTATTACTTACGTAACCGATCGGCCAGGTCACGACAAGCGCTATGCGATAGATTCAACAAAAATTCGAAAAGAACTCGGCTGGAGGCCTCGATGCATGTTTGCAGAGGGACTGCGCCGTACAATTAATTGGTATATCAATGCGTCTTTCAATTTGCATTCCAACGTATAATTTTGGCAAATTTATAGGAGAGACTCTTTCGAGTATCATTCCTCAGATGGATGATTCTGTAGAAATTGTCATTCTAGATGGCGCCTCTTCGGATAACACCCCTGAGGTTGTTCGGGGATTTCAGGAAAAATCAGACGCGCAGATACGGTATATTAGAAGAGATGAAAATGGTGGTTTTGATCGAGATACTGACTTTTCAGTTCGTTATGCGCAAGGGGAGTATGTCTTTCTCCTTAGCAGCGATGATGTGCTCCTTCCGGGTTCTGTTGTGCGGATATTAGAAGAGCTAAAAACAGCGCGCGACTGTTATATTTGTGGCTCTGTTAGAACCGGAATCAACATTAAAGAGGGACATCGACCTATAAAATACGCCTCTATCGATACAGTGACTGATTTTGATTTTACAAAAAACGGAGATAGACATAAATTCTTTTCACAAGCGCTCACTTCTCACTTTTTTTTTAGTTATCTCAGTGGGTTGGTTGTTTTACGCTCTCGCTGGATGACAACTCCCGTAGATGAGATCTATTTTTCTAGTTGCTATGCCCATGTTGCTCGGTTGTTTGGGATGATGAAAGAGAGTTTTTCGATTCGGTATTTGCCAGAGCCTTTTCTGTTGAATCGGTCTGGGAACGACTCGTTTTCTAGACAAGGAAAGATCCATCGGATGGGGATCTCGGTTTTTGGATACAATAAATTAGCAGATGATTTTTTTGGCAACTCTTCTTATGAGGCTAAAGAGATCCGCAGAGTGATCAGAGGTGAAGTTAGACTGCGTGCGCTTGCCATGGCAAAGGGGGGGGAGCAAAAGGATCATGAAATAGAGATGCTCGATTCTATTGCAAAACTTCTTTATCAAGACAAAAACATAAAAAACTTTATTAAATTTAACCTCTACAAGTTTCTTCCTAAATCTATATCGAAAATGGCCAGGAGTATTTATGAAAATTATTATCTTAGCAGGCGGTAAAGGGACGAGGCTCTGGCCTATCTCCCGAGAGGCTTTCCCAAAGCAATTTCTCAAATTGAATCAAAAAAGGTCATTGCTACAACAGTCGATTGAGCGATTTTTGATCGGCCGGTTACCTAAAGATTTACTGATTGTCACAAGCGAAAGTTACTATTTTCTTGTCAAAAGTCAGGTTAAAGAGATTAATCCGGACCTGCTTGAGCAGATTGTCGTAGAGCCTGAGCAAAAAAACACAGCGCCTGCAATTCTTTTTGCTGTGAAACAACTGCAAGAGGTTCAGGGTATAGAGCCTGATGAGCCGATTTTAGTCTCCTCTTCTGATTACTGGATCGACTCTGACCCTCTTTTTTTAGAGGCGGTAAATCAAGCAGAGGTATTGGCAAAAACTGGTAAGATTGTCACGTTTGGAGCAGTTCCGACAAAGCCAGAGACAGGTTATGGTTATATTCTTGTATACCCAAATGACTTGAAAAGTGGAGAATTTAGCAAAGAGGCGCCCTGTATTGGAACCCGGCTTGCTGGTGCCATCGCCGCTAAACTTAAAAAGTTTAGCGATGCAGGCAGGTTCCAAGACAGTGGCTGTCCGACGAAGCTAAAACCCAACTTTTCAAGTTGTTTGGGTATAAAGGCTCTGTCTGCGGATGGCGCTTTCCCCGTACAGGCATTTATTGAAAAACCGAATTTAGAGAGAGCTGAAGAGTTTGTTAGAGCGGGAAATTACTTCTGGAATTGCGGTATCTTCACCTTTACTTTCGCAACACTTAAAAAAGAGCTTGAGCGATACTCTCCTCTTTTCTTCGATAAACTCTCTGGTACTTTAGAGGCATTGCGCATAGATTTTTCAAAACTGCCCAATGTCTCAATTGATTATGAGCTGATGGAAAAATCAGATTCTCTCTCGCTGATCCCGTTTAAATGCAACTGGTCTGACGTTGGCTCTTGGGATACATTTTTTGATCTAACCAGCAAAGACCTTCATCAAAATGTGATGATCGGAAATATCCATACAATTGACACGAAAAATTGCTTGATAGTGGGAGGTAAACGACTCATTTCGATGGTAGGCCTAGAAGATATGCTCGTTGTTGAAACAGAAGATGCGCTATTTTTAGGTAAAAGGGGCGAGTCTCAACGCATTAAAGGACTTGTCGCAGAACTGAAAGAGCGCGGGAATAAAGAGGTCCGAGAGCATTTAACAAGCCATCGGCCTTGGGGACATTATAAAGTGTTAGAGACAGGACCTCGCTACAAAGTCAAACGGATTATGGCAGATCCAGGGCAACAGCTGAGCTTGCAGCTTCATTATCATCGCAGCGAGCACTGGGTTGTGGTTCAAGGGACTGCCAAAGTGACAATCGGCGATACCATTCAGATGGTTCATGAAAATCAGAGCATCTATGTGCCTAAAGGAACTGCGCACCGCCTAGAGAATCCGGGGAAAGTCCCGCTTGAATTGATCGAGGTTCAGGTAGGGGAGTATTTGGAAGAGGATGATATTGTGAGACTAGAAGATGTCTATGGTAGACAGTAGTATACCCAACGTGACTCAAAATTTGGATTTGGGGACGAGCCAAAGCTCCGGGGTTGAGCGATCAGATTTAGCTCATATTTCTAATCTGATCGTATCAACCGCGGAAGCTTTCGCTGCGTCCCAAAACCAAATTTTGGGTCGCGTTGGGTATATGGCGACATTTTCTGTCATTATAGCAAATTACAATGACAGTGCTTACTTGCCAGACAATCTAAATTCAATTTTAAGCCAATCCAGACTGCCTGATGAAATTCTGATTATCGACGATGGTTCAACAGACAATAGTATTGAGCTTATAGAAGAGTATCAAAAAAAACATCCCCTGATACGACTTGTGCGCCATGAAAAAAACTTAGGAGTCATTGCTACAGTCCGAGAGGGGGTTCTTTTGGCCAAAGGGGAGTTTGTGGCAATTGTCTCTGCAGATGATCTGTTGGTTGAGGGGTTTTGCGAACAGATGTTTGCCCATTGTAGCAACCATCCAGAAATAGGGATCTGCCTCTCTAACAGTTACTATTTTTTTGAGTTTGATTTTGACAAGCGTGTCAAACACGAACTCCTCTCTGAACGAGAGCTGCAGCGTTTTTTTTCTGATACGACAAGCCCAAAGACAATTCCTCCGGAAGTGTTGTCGTCTATTTTAAAAAAGACATTTTTTCACTTGTCAGATACGGGAGTTGTTTATAAACGAGCCTCTATTTTGCGCTTCGGTGGATTTGATCCTGACTTAGAATGTTATTGTGACACATTTTTAAATTGGCAAATTGCCTTTAGAGAATCGGTAGGTTATGTCCCCACAGCTTTTAGCGCACAAAGGCGCAGATCCCGTTCTTATTCTACAACTCGTTTGAGTGATCAGAAACGACGTGAATCGATTTTTTCAAGATTGCTTGATCGGATCGTTCGTGAAAAGGATCTGTATCAGAAACTCCTTGACACGGGCCATCTTTGGGTCATTGGGAATCCACTCTGGAAGTATTTATTAAAGCATCCCACAAAATGGCATCTTTTATCTGGTTATTTTAAAAGGTATCTTGTCAGATTCTGGAGGCTAGTTGAATCAGGAAGAGTGTTAGATGCTGGCAAGCGTCGGATCTCTCGGATCTGGAGATGGGCCCAATGACTGAGAAGATCCATGCATATATTTATTCTGTTCTTTTAAGAAGCAAAGTATTCCGTTTTTTGTTTCTGATCCCCCTTTTAAAATTGGCAAGAGAATCTCTTTATTCTATTTTTAACGCGTTTTACCTGTTGCGTTGTGCTCCTAAATTTTATTCTAAAATAAAAAAAATCTCAAAAAACAAACAGATTTTTGTTATAACCCGTTATGATTTTGGAACTTTCATCAACACGCTTCATTACATTAGTTGTTGGGAAAGACAAAGGGGAAAAACCTGTTTAGTGGTTTTAACAGAACAGTCTTTTCAGGTTAGAGCCTTAGCAAAGCTGCTCTCTCCTCATACAGAGCTCATTTATCCTAAAATTATTTTATCGAAACTTTTTTTCACCTTATTTGGCCAGAGTTTGGTCCATAATCAGACAGTTATGTCAATTTATGCGCGTCTTCTGATTGAACTACCGAACGTTCTTTATATTTATCGACAAGCCTCCATTGGCAAAGATGGGGGGCCGACGTCAGATTTTAACATCTTTTTTGATGCAACGCGTTCTGCTTTAGGGAAGAGTTTTTCGCAAGACTACTGTCTGGCCTACGAAGATGTGAGAAAGATTTTTGATTATCGTCTTGATGTTTATATCGATTCAATTAACTTACACTACAACTCTGACTTAACAAAGCCTTTGCTCTCTTTTCCAGAGCAGCTGGGAACCCTGAAAAAGAGGCTTGGGATTCATGACGCTTACATTGTTTTCAATATTAACCTAAAACAATACGACGTTGGGAGTACAGAGAGAAAAAGGATCATTTATCCGGAGAGATACAATTGTTTGATCGATTCTCTTATTGAGAAGGGATACACGGTTGTGATTCAAGGAAGAGGCGAGCAGCCTCTACTTCAAGCGCGAAAGGGGCTCATTGACTACTCTAGAACAGCTCATGTTTCGATTGAAAATGACATCTTGCTCTATTCAGGATGTGCCTGTGCGATTCTTTCTAAATCGGGTCCTGAAAATTTCACCTTAGCGTGTAATGTCCCGGTCCTTGGATTAAATTATGTCGAACTTCCTTCCATGCAAGCCAATCTAAAGATGCGGTATTACCCCAAGCATCTTCGCAATCCCAAAACGGGTCATATTCTGCCGTGGAAGGAGCTTTTAGAGAGTCCATCTTACTTTGACGTGGGTTCTAAATCGTATCAGAATATGGAGTATGTTGATTTAGAAGAAGAGGAGATGATGGCCGCCCTCAAGGAATTTTTATCTTTAATTTCTTTGCCACCAGAGGGCTGGTTAAACTATACTGAGACGCAGAAAGAGTTTAAAAATAGGCTTCATCCGATGCACCTAGACCTTTACTATGTCAAGAGCGTTCCATCTGACGCTTATCTAACAAATTCAAAATCCGGAGGCGGATGTTAAGTGGAGTAGATCTTTGTAATGTGAGAGAGAGTCAGAAAATAATGGATGAGGGGTTTATGATTATCCCTTTCCCCAAACACCTAACTGATACAATGATCCTCTGGATCAAATCTTTTATAGCTACATCAACAGGCGGTGCGCATGCAGATCTTGAAGAGCAGCTCCAGGTTTTAAGTGATGCTCTTTTTGTAGAAAAATTTCATAAAGCCTTTAGAATTTTTCCTTCTCATGTGGCAGATGAGATTGCCGTTTGGGTAGAGAGTTTGGCTCACTTTTTAGGTGGAAAACAAGCCGGTATGAATTACGTATCTCTTGCAGAGAGAATGAAAAATTCGGGGCTTACAGAGAAGAGTTGGGATACTTTTTGGCGTTGTGTGCGTCCGAATAAGCCAGATGTCGGTTCGGCCCATTGTGATTATCAATTTTGGGAAATTGCTAAAGGGACAGTGGACGAGCCATCGACCCCTTTCTCATACGATGAGCGTTGGAAGATATGGATCCCCCTATTGGGATGCAATCCGCTCACAAGTCTTCAGGTTATCCCAGGTAGCCACGTCGAAGAGATTCCGATCGATAATATCGCAACAAAATATGGGATTAAGCCGACGATTGATCCAGAATGGTTACTGAAAAATGAGGGGAGATTTATCTGCCCATTGGAGCAATTCTCAGGTTGTGCTGTTTTGTTTCACGACAAATTGGTCCATCGCGGTCCCCCAAATCCTTCACAGCAACTACGCATTTCAGGGGAGCTAACGATTATTTTAGCTTTGTATAAATGAAGTTAACCTCGACTTTGTACATGTTTGGAGTCGAGTTTTGCAAGATTTTGACTTTGAGTGGG
>JABDDH010000024.1:17758-18366 GCA_013287705.1 Chlamydiota bacterium
CACTCAAAGTCAAAAGATTGTGAAAATCGGCCCAAAAAATGTACAAAGTCGAGTTAACATGATGTCTACTCCACTTTTATTTGAAGAACAACAGGATGTCAATTCTGTTGAATGTTTCTGGGCCTCGCTTGCATTTGTGCGTTTTGGTTTAGCGACCATTGTGCTTATTGGGCATATCCATGATTTTTTTTTAGTTAAAGATTGGACGCGTTTTTTTAGTTTATTTAGCCCACAGGTGGCTGTATTTTCTTTCCTTTTGATTAGCGGATATTCTATTGCTCACAGTATAGCAATGAAGCCAAATGGGTTTCTGATCCGACGAGCCCGACGTATTTTTTCTGTATATTGGCCTGTTCTCATGTTAAACTTTATTCTCATGTGGACCATTAATGAAAAATTTGAAATGCCCAACGGTTTTAATGTTTTACCTCCAACATTATGGGAAGGGATTGGCCATCTATTTTTATTACAAGAATTTTTCGTTACAACCATCTCCTCAAATTTACCGCTATGGTCGTTATCGATTGAATGCTGGTATTATGTCGTAGCTCCTCTTCTTATCCTTATCCCTTTTCGATGGATGATCGGAATGATTCTGGTTTCGGCAG
>JABDDH010000025.1 GCA_013287705.1 Chlamydiota bacterium
TTTTGAAGAATCAATGGATTCAAAAAACGCAGCAATATTTTAAAAATATTGCGAGTATTTTTGGATCCATTGAAATTCAAAAGATCCGCTCCTTCGTCTGCATCTTTTGCGTAAGGTGAGTGACTAAATTTAGGGCGCCTCCGGTTCGCTATGGCTCACCTGCTTCTCACTGCGAAGGTCCACAGGACCTTCTCGTGTATCCGCAGCCTTGCCAAATTTCCGACTTTTCAAGTCATTTGGGTCTAGCAAGAAGAGCGGAGTAGAATGCGATTGAACTGGAACTCCTATATCTTCTTCTGCTACTCTAGGAAAAAATCATTTTGATCTAGGCTACCCCATGTATAAAGAGTTTCGCATCGTAAAAGAACTTCCCATTCACGAACTCCAGGCGAGCCTTACAGAACTTGTTCATGAGCCGACAGGGGCTCGTGTGATCGATCTAAAAAATGATGACCCAGAAAATCTCTTTTGCCTCTCCTTTCAGACACGTCCGTCAAGCTCTGATGGCGTCGCGCACATTTTAGAACACACGGTCTTATGTGGTTCTAAAAAATTTCCCATTAAAGATCCCTTTTTTTCCATGATGCGCAGAAGCTTAAATACCTATATGAATGCGTTAACCGGTTCTGATTTCACCTGTTATCCAGCAGCCTCACAGGTGGAACAAGATTTCTATAACCTTCTGGAAGTCTATCTCGATGCCGTCTTCCACCCAGAACTCAAAGAGCTCAGCTTTCTCCAAGAGGGCTGTCGCCTAGAATTTACTGAAGCCAAAGATCCTACCACTCCTTTAATCTACAAAGGAATTGTCTTTAACGAGATGAAGGGGGCTATGGCCTCTCAAGATGCCAGGCTGTGGCATGCTCTGATCCAGAACCTGGTCCCTGAATTGCCTTACGCTCATAATTCTGGAGGAACAGCTGAAGAGATTCCCAACTTGACATATGAAGAACTCGTTGGTTTCTATAAAAGCTTTTACCACCCCAGCCGCTGTCTTTTTTTCTTTTACGGCAACTTGCCACTGGAGAAAAAGCTTGCCTTCATCCGTGACAAGGCATTAACGGGAATTGAGCCATTAACACCGCTTGCCCCTCTTCCAAGACAGACTCGATTTAAAGAACCGCGACGAACAAACCTCCTCTACCCTGCGACAGAAGGAAGTTCGAATCAGGCTCAATCTCTTGTTGCTTTTGGCTTTCTCACAGCCCCTCTTCTGGAACAAGAAGAACTTCTCGCTCTGACACTTCTGGATTCCATTCTAATGGATACAGATGCCTCACCTCTAAAGCACGCTCTCATCACAAGCGGTTTATGCCGCAGTGCTGACGCCTACATGGACGCGGATATGAGTGAGGTTCCCCTTGTCATCATCTGTAAAGGGTGTGAAAAAAATCGTGGCGACGCCCTAGAACGTCTTTTACGCTCGAGTTTGGAAACATTGATTCTCAAAGGAATCGACCCCTCACATGTAGAATCTTCTCTGCATCAAATGGAACTTTCACGCACAGAGATCACAGGAAACCAGACCCCCTTTGGGCTAACGCTCTTTATGCGCTCGGCTCTTGCGGCACAACACGGCGCACCTGTTGAGAATGGCCTTATGATTCACTCCCTTTTTGAAAAATTGCGCAAAAAAGTTGCTGATCCTCAGTTTTTAATCGGGCTCATCAAAAAACATCTTCTAGAGAATCCCCACCTTGTGCGTATTGAGATGAATCCCGATCCGATCCTTGCTGAAAAAGAGAGCAGCCAAGAAAAAGAGCGACTTCACAAAATCCAAGAAGTTTTAACAGGTGCACAAAAAGAAGCGATTATAAAGACAACAGAGAAACTCAGCCTCTATCAAAAAGAAAAAGAAGGACAGAGTCTCGACTGTCTACCTGAAATTAGTCTAGATGCCATTCCCCTACTCACACGCGATTTTACACTAAAAACAGAACAGAAAGGCCCCATCACTCTTTTTCACCACAACTGCTTCACAAATCAGATCCTCTACGCAGATCTGATCTTTGATTTACCAGCTGTGGAACAAGCCGATCTCCCTTACTTGCAACTCCTCCTCTCTCTGATTCCTGAACTTGGCGTTGGCTCTCGCAGCTATCAAGAAAACCTCCATTATATGCATGCGCATACAGGTGGCGTCACGGCTTTTGTAGGCCTCTACACGCAAACAGATCATCCAAAAACTGTGCGTCCAGCAATTGGCCTACACGGAAAAGCACTCTATCGCAAAAGTGACAAACTCCTCACCCTCTACACAGAGATCATTCAATCGCTTCGTTTAGACGAGAAAGAGCGTATCGAAGAGCTCGTGATGCAACAAGCGACCCGACTTGAAAACCGCCTAACCCAAAATGCGCTCCGGTACGGGCTACAACTTGCCGCGTCTAGTTTTTCTCCCGTCTCATTTATTAATGAACAGTGTCAAGGGCTCACTTATTATAAAATGATTCAAAAAGTAGCCCAAAATAAAGAACGCCTTTTACCCGATTTGATCCAGCGCCTCAATCGACTTAAAGAAGAACTGCTTTTTGCTTCAAAACCGAACCTCATCTTGAGCTGCACTCAAGATCTTGTCGAAGCGTTAGAAAAGAAAAACTGGCATGGGCTTATGGATCTACCCTATAAAGAGCCTCGCCCCTGGAAAGACGACTATCTTCTACCTAGCATTGAGTCCCAGGGGCGACCGATTACCTCCCCCGTTGCCTTTACCGTTGAGGCGTTCCAAGTCTGTAGCTACACACACCCCCACTCCCCAGCTCTTCATATTGCCGCGCTTTTGTGTGATAATCTCCTCCTCCACCAGAAAATTCGCGAAGAGGGAGGCGCTTATGGAGCCGATGCGACCTACTCAGCGATAACCGGGGTCTTTAATTTTCACACCTACCGTGATCCC
Source organism: Chlamydiota bacterium (assembly GCA_013287705.1). Taxonomy (GTDB): domain Bacteria; phylum Chlamydiota; class Chlamydiia; order Chlamydiales; family Rhabdochlamydiaceae; genus JABDDH01. Next base: position 2,897 of record JABDDH010000025.1, read on the forward strand.
CACCTGGCCACAAGCGTAACAAGTTTCCATGAAGCCATTGATCTCATTGCTTCTGGGAATTTCAAAGAAAAAGAGCTCTCCCAAGCAAAACTGGGTATCATTCAGCATTTCGACGCTCCAGTAGCTCCAGGGAATCGCGCCATGAACGCCTATACACAGCTGAGGGAGGGCAGGTCAAAAGCCATGCGCCAGCAGTACCGAAACAAGCTTCTATCCCTAAGTATTAAGGAAGTGGCCCAAGCCGTTGAAAAAGAGCTTCTGCCAAAAAAGGGGGCTGGAACCCTCATCTCTTTTGCAAGCCAAGAGATGTTGATGAGAGAAAATAAACTCTTAGCAAAACCTCTGTCCATTATTCCGATCTAAATTTCATTGCAATTATACACAAATAAACTCAAAAGCTGGACTTTGCCTACGTCGGGCAGCCACTCATTTTGTGCCCGCCTGTATCGCTAAACTTTTTAAGTTTAGCTGCTTCGGCGCCGGCTTCGCCTGGCGCAAACTGAGGGCGCCTCCTTGGCTAAGTCCAGCTTTTGAGTTTATTTGTGTATACACGCTTATCAGGAAGAAGTCCGGTCATTAAAGACCGGACTCTATTTTTTCTTAAGAATCAACCTTCACAGCATAAAACCGCACAGCACTACCTTGACGAATCAAGAAGAGGGCTCGTTTAGTTTTGCCAAGGTCATTGAGAATACGGTTAAAATCTTCTGTACTGCTGACTTTAACGTGATTAATCGACAAGATGAGAAATCCGGGTCTGAGACCCGCAGCGGCAGCGGCAGATCCTGGCTTCACCTTTGTAATGACAACCCCTTCATCTGTCTTGCTATAGCCCAGCTGACGTGCAAGATCTGTGGTTAGATTTTCAACTTCAATTCCCATCTTCTGGGAAGAACCATCTTGAGCTAGACCCTCAGTTGCGGATGTTAGGACAATATTAAAAGAGAGGATCTCCCCCTTACGATTGACCTTGAGCTTGATTGTCGATCCAGGCCCCATGAGAGAGACATCCTTGCGGAAAGATCCGAGTGTCTTTACAGGGGCACCATTATACTCAACAATGATATCACCCTGTTTTAAGCCAGCTTTTTCTGCAGGAGAATTTTTCACTATCTCAGAGATCAGCGCACCTTCAGCTTTTGCAAGCCCAAAAGCATCGGCGATATCTTTATCAACCGGTTGCAAAGAGACTCCAAGAAAGCCACGCGTGACACTTCCCTTGTCAATGATCTGATTCATGACATTTTTTGCCATATTGCTAGGAATCGCAAAACCAATCCCCATATATCCACCAGATCTAGAGACAATTGCCGTATTAATACCGATCACCTCACACTGCATGTTGAGCAAGGGGCCTCCAGAATTACCTGGGTTAATTGCAGCATCGGTTTGAATAAAATCTTCATAATCTGTAATACGCAGATTTTGACGTCCTTTAGCACTAATGACTCCAACAGTCAGGGAGGCTTCAAGTTGGAAAGGGCTTCCGATAGCAACAACCCATTCTCCAACTTCCATGGTATCTGAGTCTCCAAGAACAAGAAAGGGAAGATCTTTACCATCGACTTTAATAATCGCAATATCCGTATGAGGGTCGACACCTACAAGAACTGCATCCATTTCTGTCCCATCATTGAGAACAACAGAGATCTTATCGGCGCCTTTGACGACGTGAGCATTGGTCATAATATTTCCATCCGGTGTGACAAAAAAACCAGACCCTTGGCTCATCTGAGCGGGCTTCTGCTTATTACGTGGAGAACCTCCAAAAAATCGATTGAAAAAATCCTCACTAAACTGATCAAAAGGACTCTGGAACTCTTGTCCAGAGAGTTCATCATGTGGCTCATTGCCCTCTACTTTAATAAAGACAACAGCCGGAATAGCTTGCTTTGCAACGTAGGTGAAGCCTCGAGAGATCTGATCCAAAGGGGCTGTCGATTCAACAGCCGTTAAAGGGGTGATAAGGGATGTGATTAGGGTCAATGTCGTAAAGATAAGTCGGCGCATAAAATAATCTCCTAGATGTTGGCCTAAATATACCTGAAAATGCAAAAAAATGACAACCCTTGAAGCTATCCATGAACGCACGGCTCAAAGAACTTGTCAAAGATGGCCCGTTCTGCTTGAAAAAGTTTTTTCGCCTCTGGCTCATTTGGCCCTTGAAGAAGTCCACCAACAAAGACTCTCATCACCTCTTTATCGCGAATCTCGATACGAGGGTACTGCATGACAAAAACTTTTTCTTGTGATGTTCTGATAGCGGCATGTTGATCTGCTGAAGCCACAGACAATTTCTCTTCCAGCAACTGTGCACTAAACGCAGAAAGTAACCTTACAGCTGACTCATAATTATGGTATGACCCAACAAAGGACCATGAAAAAGAGCTTGCTGCTTTAGAATAACTATAGACGTTGCTAATTCTGTCAAGTAGGGAGCGCCAAACGTGTTCCATCTCTTTTCCATACTGGCTCCACGCAACAAAGCTCAAACCAGAATCACGAAAACGCTCCTCTTTATGACAATCTATCTCTTTTTGCGCACACTCACGCCAAACAGAGCGCACATAGTCAAATTCGTCAGGTCGTATATTTGGTAATCTAGAAGCAACAGACGCCGCCATACTCTTCCTCAGTTTTTAAAGGTTAAAAACAGAAAGAATACAGCGGTAGAAAAATAAAATCAACTCACATTAGACTTCTTTCGAAATTCGCAAAATTGATGTTTTTTGTGGAGATGTGGCGCCAAATTTTTCGAGCATGTGTGAACACATGTTCGAAAAATTTGGCGCCGCAGATTCCAAAAAAGGCAATTTTAATAAACAAATGGAATTTCAAAAAAGTTTATTAGAAAAACTGCTGGACAAGACGACTCAAATCTTGAAATGTGAAGTAGATAAAGGCACCCACAAGCAGCACGAGAAAAGGAATCACAAGCTTTTCCATCGTTTTTGCCTTTAATGGCCTTCCTGTGATCTTTTCAATACAGGCAAAGAGAATATGGCCTCCGTCAAGAACCGGCAGTGGCAAGAGATTAAGCATTGCTAAATTCAAGCTAATGAGCCCCATCCAGAAAAGAGCATTATTTAACCCTTGAGACCAGCCCTCACTCATCATCACCTGAACAATACCAACAGGCCCTGCCATCCCCTTGGGACTTAGGTACCCTGTAAACAGAGCTCCCATCGTACGGGAAATTTCGTTAAAGACATCGTTAAATAGGGTAAACGGCGTGGGGTTGTAGATGACAGATTCATCAACAAGAAGAGCTCCGAGCGAGAGCAGCTTCTGATTTTCATTTAAATGCTGAAGCGCCTCTTCTCTTTTTACTACATCTTTGATCTTTGCAATTGAGGCTTGCTCTTTTTTCTTTTCTTGTTCTAAAAGCTGCCGTCTCTTTTCATTAAATTGTAGAGAAGAGATAGGTTTTGGCACCACAGGATTGAGCAAAACATAAGAACCTGATTGAAATTGTGGATCTACAGTTCCCATTGTACGAATAATTGGCTCTAAATGATCGACAAGAAACTCTTTCTGTAATAAACCATCCGCCGATTTCCACAAGACCGGATCTGAAGCCCCTCCCCTTTTCACAATCATTTGAACCGCACGCGTCTGCAGCCGAGAGAATAACTCTGAAGCAGAATTAACTTTTGTCCCATCAACTGCAAGAATTTGATCTCCCTTTTGCAAGGCAATTGAAGATCGACTACGCACCTCTGGTAAAAAGGTCTCCTCTTCAGAATGGGCATTAATATAGACTAAGGGATTAACGACAACCGCCTCGTTTGTCACTTGGTATGGAATAAAAAAGAGCTGCTGGGTCTTCTCTTCTAAGCCTTGGGCATGACGCCAATCATCGAGTTCTGCCACACTATCTGCTTCAAGGCGCAGATCTGCGACCTTTAAACGAGGAATGCGACTAATAAATGTCTCAGTTCCCCTCTTTACAGTCAGAAGCGCAACCGGTTCATTAATCAAATAACTCAACTGACGACGTGAAAAGATCTCCTCCCCATCAATCCAGATCATTTGATCATGTGGCAAAATACCACTGCTACTAATGGGGGCCTGCTCGATAAAGCCGGTATCTAAATAGACAAGGTGACTTGCGGGTGCAAGCGCTCCAATCAAAGCGTGTGCCTGTTCGATTGAGTGATCTTGCTGTGAATCAAACGTATACTGGTACGGAACTTTCGCCCCTGTCTCATAATCGACTCGCATCCCGTCTAATTTCAAATCTGTGCGATCAAGGGCTAGTGCATAAAGAAGATCTTTAAATCCTCCAAAAGGCCGACCATTGACCTGATTAATCTCATCTCCAGGTCTTAACCCAGATCCATAGAGCTTAGAGGTAGGATCGACCCAGCCAATCAAATGGGTATAATCGGCAAACGGCTTCTCTCTTCCTCCAGAGATCCAAATCATCAAAAAAGCAACAAAAGCAAAGACAATATTGACAAGTGGCCCCATAACAGCAACAAGAATCCGATCTCGGGGTCTCTTGCCAAAAAAACCATCAGGAATTTGAGACGGCTCAAGTTTACCCTGTTTTTCCATTCCGGCAATCCGTACATACCCACCAAACGGCAGCCAACCAAGATTCCATTTAATCCCGTGACGTTCCCAACTGTAAATCGGCGTGCCAAAACCAATACCAAACGCCTCGATGCGCATCCCTACACGACGCGCCATAAAGTAGTGGCCCAGTTCATGGATGAAGACGAGAAAGCCGAGCCCAAGAAGTGCCAAAAAAAGATAAAGAAGAGTGTGCATGTGTCTGTCCAAAAATTAATTATTCGGGATTGTAACAGAGACGCTCTTTTTCATCAGCCCTCTTTTGTACAATCGTTTTATCAAAATCAAAGTAAAATAGAACAGTCCAATCAACGTAACAAGAATCGCTCCCGTAGAGAAAGGAGCTTGATAGACTGTTAAAACATGTCGTGAAAGAGCAACCGAAAGCAACGCACAGACGGCGGCCGTCCCCATAGAAATAAAAAGAAGAGGGGCTAATCGATGAGTCAACTCTCGAGCTATCAGCGGAGGCCCCACAAAAAAAGCAAGAACAAGAACAAGACCGACCGCTCGAAAAACAACAATCGCGGTTAGCGCAATCAGAATCATCAGTAAATAATTAAAAAAATTGGTTGAAATCCCAGAAGATCTAGCTAAGCCCGGATCAAATGCTGTGATCTTAAATTCCTTAAAAAACAGAGTAATCAGAGCGCCATTTAGAAGTAAAACCGCATAGGTGAGCCAGATATCATCGACATGGAGCGCATCACTATTGCCCATAACCATTTCAGTTCCGATATGCGCATTGCGCGTAAAAAGTGTTACAAGGACAACTCCAATAGCAAATAGCGTTGTAAAAACAATTCCAATACTCGCATCTTCCTGCAACTTTCCGCTCCCTGTTAAAAATTGCGTTAACAAAGAGGTGCATAGAGCTGTAATGAGGGAGGCAATCAGAAGGGAAGTGAGCCCCAAACTCCCCACAAGGCCAGATCCAGTAATAAGATAGGCTGCGACAATCCCTAAAAGCAGAGTGTGAGATAAGGAGTTTGCTAACATCGTCATCTGCTTTAAAACAAGAAATGTACCAATTAAAGCAGATGAGAGACCAACCCCAATCAACACAAGCAGCTGAATCTCATCGGTTGCAATAGATGAGCTCCAAGAAAAGAGTCGAGAAAAAAGAACCCCAAAAAAAGAGAAAAAATCGGTTCCTGTATACGGATTCATCGAACCTCCGGCCGGCCGGGGATCGGCTGGTCATGCGGGTCCTGTTTAGGATCTTGCAACAGTTCTGTTAACTCCTGTTCAAGCTCTGGGGTTAAAATGTGTTCAATCTCTTCCGCATTGCGATGCACTCGATCCTTACCTTGACCTAAATGGGTGACAAGGTAGACCTCCCATAGTCGATGCAACCGGACAATCCGCAAAGCGCGCAACCACCCATCAGCTGAAAGACGATAGTGCCCAGGTTTTGCAGAAACAACCCAGCCTTGATATCTCAGTTTGCGCAATAAAATAGTGAGCCTCCAAGAGAATCCTTGCAGTTCCGTAAGAGCAACTTCTGCCCCTTCCCCACGTTTCCACAACGCTTTGAGTACGTTGTCGGTGAGACACTGCTGTTTAAATCGAAAAATCCGCACATACCTGCGCACAAGCCCTCTCTCTTTGGAAAAAAATAGAGCAAATAAAAAAATCAGAACCGAAGAGAGTAAAATCATAGGCCCCGTTGGCAATGAGAGAGAGAGCCCATAAAAGCGTGGCAACTCAACGGAGAGGTAGTTCCCCAAAAAACCAGAAATGAGACCAAAAAAAGCTGAAATACAAAAAAAAGAGGCAAGGCCACGCGCAAAAAAACGGGCCGCAGCGGCCGGGACAATCAGCATCCCTGACATCAAAACAACTCCAACGCTACGAATACCGATCACAATTGATAGGACGAGAAGAAAAAAGAAAATCGCATCAATTCCCTTAACCCAAATCTTGGTAACTGTTGCAAACTCCCGATCAAAGTTAACAATCAAAAGGAGCCGATAGAGAAGAAATGTCGTACAAACTGTAACCATCGCAAGTAGTGCATAGATTATAACATGCACGTCTAGCATGGTTGCTGCCTGTCCATATAAAAAAACTTGAATCTGCTGATAAAAAAGAGCATGGGTAATCTGCATTCTACTAGCGATTAAAATCCCCACTCCAAAAAAGAGAGCAAGCACAAGAGAAAGGGCCGCATCGTTTTTAATTTTAGCAACCCGCTGCAACCAGTCAATAAGGAAAAGACCTCCAAGAGCCGAGAGAAAAGCGCCCACTAAAAAAGCAAATGGAAGTGCCTCTTGTTGTTCGGGGAAAAAAAGTGCAAAAAAAAGTGCCGTCAAAACAACACCTGGGTAAGCTGCGTGAGAGAGAGCTTCCCCAATCAAAGAGCGTTTGCGAATAAAGACAAGCACACCGACTAAAGAGGCAGACAGACACATCAACATACAACCAATTGTTGGCGCTTGCAAAATGGGGTCTGTCAAGTAGCGAAGCATCCCTCACCTCATCCCAGATGTCTTATTCTTGGATAAACGGGCTGCCTCATCGATTAAAAAATTCTTCCCGTACGCTCTGCGAATTAACTCCGGGGTAAAAACCTCACTCGTTGCACCCGTGGCTATCAGAGATGTATTGAGCAGAATGAGAAAATCAAAATACTGCTCCACTGTATTTAAATCGTGATGGACAACAAAAAGAGTCTTTCCCTCTTTTCTTAAGAGATCAAGCAAGCCGACGATCGCCTTTTCTGTTGCCATATCAACGCCTATAAAAGGCTCATCCATAAAATAGATATCAGCCTCTTGTAATAAGGCTCTTGCGATAAACAAACGTTGTTGTTCTCCACCGGAAAGCTGGCTAATTTGACGATGGGCCAAATGGTCCATTCCAACCATCTCAAGAGCACGCCGTGCAGCTGCCCGATCAGCCGCCCGAGGCCACTTCAAAACCCCAAGTTTTCCATAACGTCCCATCAGTACAAGATCAAAAGCTGTAATTGGAAAATCCCAGTCAACAGAGCTGCGCTGAGGCACGTAGGCAATCCGATGACTCACCTCTTTAAAGGGCTTCCCAAAAAATTCAATACTCCCAGAAAGTGGCTCAACTAAATTTAAAACAGCTTTAATTAGACTGCTTTTACCCGCACCATTGGGGCCAATAATCCCCACAAACCGACCAGATGGTACCTCAAAAGAGAGATCCCAAAGAACAGATCGCGTATCGTAATTAACCGTTAGATGATTGATACAAAGAGCACTACTCGGATTGCCATTCATGAGAGAGAACCTCCGCGTTGTGCAACATCATTTTCAAATAAGTATCCGCATCAGAGCCTACGGGTCCCATGGCGTCGCCATAAAGCACACGAGATGCAATCTTAATAGAAATCGCCCATTTTGAGAGCACATCTGTAATTTTCCTTAAAGAATCTCGATTTAAGTTAGATTCTGCAAAAACAACGCCAATCTGATGGGCGCGAATGTAATCAACAATTAATTGAATGTCACTAGAGCCAAGCTGCCCCTCCGGAGAGAGCCCCTCTGGAGCTGCAACCCTTATCCCCCAAGCCTCTTCAGGCTCGTCTTCTTGAGCTAAATAAGCACGTGAAAAATAGTGAAACGCATCGTGACTTGTGACAAGAAATCGTTTCTCAGGGGCCACTTTGTGCAAAATCTCACGCATCTCTTGATGGGTGCTTGCCATTTTTTCTTTTAATCGCGTTCCATTTTCTGCATAATAAAGAGCATTTTCCGGATCAATTTTAGAGACCTCTTCTACAATTAAATCGACCGATTCTGACCAGAAACCGACATCCATCCAGATGTGCGGATCGACCTGCCCATTCTTACTCAAAATCTTCTCAGGACTCTTCTCTTTTAACCGATTGCCTAAAAAAACGGTATGAGGGTGGTGATCGAGCTGATAGGAGAGACTAGCTCCATGCTCTAATCCAAGGCCATTACTGAAAATTAGATGGGCGGAATTAAACTTCTCATCATCCCCCTTAATCAACTCATAACTATGAGGATCCATCTCCCCTCGAATTAAAACATCATGCCGCATTCTTCCTGAAACAACTTCTTTTACTAAATCATCTATCATTGCAGTTGTTGAAAGAATTTTTATTCGGCCATTACTTTCAGGTGAAGTTGAATTTGAATTGCAAGCTGTAAGAAAAAGAAGTATAGAGAGCGTAATAAAACTTTTTTTCATAGAATTTCCTTGGCTATATTTAAGCACATTTTGAGATTTAAGTGCACCTCAAATTATTAAAAATCCCCTCTAAAACAACAAATCGATTGCAAATAAATTTGAAAGTCGATATACCTGATAAGTATCTTAATATGTCATAGGTTTTGATAACGACAACAAATGTCTAAAACAAAAAAAAGGATGGTTGATATGGAAGGAATAAAAAATCTTCGAGAGATTGAAGAGGTAATTACAAAAGCAATAAAGAAAGTGAATGGAACAAAAGAAAATGATTTATGCAAATATCTCCCAATGGAAAGCGGCGGATATATGCACCATTTTACTTTAAAAAAAATGAAAACAAAACAACCTTTAGAACTCTGCTCGATCATTGAAAAATTCATTATCAATTCGACAAAGCCAGGCTCTGTTCCTCCAAAACAGCGCGCTCCACGAGGATCTCGCAAACGCAAAGACCAGTATACATTCTCTAGACTTCAACTTGAGCGCATGCTTAGCATTGCGAAAATGGCGGGAGATAAAGAGATGGTTGCTGTTCTTAGCCCAAAAAGATCCCTTGCGACATGCAAGCGCGAATTGATTCTATCAGTACGCCAAAGCAGAGTCGAACAAGAGCTCTGGAACGCTTACGTTGAAGCAATCCATGCGCAAACAGCAATTGCTTCATTTGCAGCAGAGACCTCAGCTCTACGTTAAGATTTTTCTTAATTTAGTCTGTAGAAAAAACCCGATCCTTTTAAGGCCCGGGTTTTTTATTATAATTTCTTGCATTTTATTGAAAATAGCGTATAATACAGACTGTTTTGTTAACCAATTTTTAAGGATCACAATATATGGCACAACCAGCAACCCCAGAATTTGGCAAATGGAGATCGTTCTTTTGGCCCGTACACGGCTTTGAACTCAAAAAACTCCTTCCCATGTTCTTTCTCTTTTTCTTTATCAGCTTCAACTACACAATCTTAAGAGACACAAAAGACGCTCTGATCGTCACAGCCCCAGGCTCTGGCGCTGAAGCAATTACATTTTTAAAAGTTTGGGGGGTCGTTCCTGCCGCTGCAATTTTCATGCTCGTTTATGCAAAATTAAGCAACATCATGAGCAAACAGGCACTATTTCATACACTAATCACCTCGTTCATCACCTTTTTTGCTCTCTTTGCTCTTGTCCTCTACCCAAACCGTGAATTCTTCCATCCAACTGAATTTGCAGACAAACTACAAACAATACTCCCAGCAGGACTTGCAGGCCTTGTTGCTCTTTTACGCAACTGGACCTACTCTCTATTCTATATCATGGCAGAACTCTGGGGAAGCGTTGCAATATCACTTCTTTTCTGGGGATTTGCAAATGACATCACGCGCGTCTCTGAGTCAAAAAGATTCTACGCAATGTTCGGTCTTGGAGCTAACTTAGCGATGCTCTTTTCCGGACCTGCTATTATCTACTTCTCAAACATTCGCAGCAAACTACCAGCTGGCGTCGATGCTTGGGGAGTCTCTTTAAACTATATGCTTGGTCTTGTCGTTCTATCAGGATTTGCGATTATGGCAATCTACCACTGGATCAATAAAAATGTCTTGACAGACCAGCGCTTCTACGACGTTGCAGAAGTTAAAAAAGCAAAAAAAGAGAAGCCAAAAATGTCTCTTGGAGAAAGCTTTTCTTACCTTGCAAAATCAAAATATATCCTCTGCCTCGCAGTTCTTGTTATCGGCTATGGAATTGCGATCAACCTAGTTGAAATTACATGGAAGAGCCAATTGAAGCTCCAATATCCAAACGCAAACGAATACAGCGCCTTTATGGGTCTATTTTCTACCCTTACAGGAGCCATCACGATTTTGATGATGCTCTTTGTCGGAGGTAACGTCATTCGCAAATTTGGCTGGACAACAGGAGCACTTGTCACACCTATCGTTCTTCTCCTCACAGGAGCTGGATTCTTCTCATTCATTATGTTTAGAGACGTCTTGACGGGATTTGTTGCCATGCTCGGAACAACTCCTCTGATGCTCGCTGTCATCTTCGGAACAGCGCAGAATATTATGAGTAAATCTGCTAAGTATTCTTTATTTGACCCGACCAAGGAGATGGCCTACATCCCTCTTGATCAGGAATCAAAAGTAAAAGGAAAGGCAGTTGTCGACGTTCTTGGCGCACGCCTTGGAAAATCAGGTGGAGCACTTGTTCAACAAGGATTGATTGTCTTTGTCGGATCGATTGCGCTCATCACACCTTATGTGGCAGCTATTTTGTTTATCACGATTATCGCATGGATCCTTGCTTCTAAATCCTTAGGGAGACAGTTCACAAAGCTCAATGCAGAAAAAGAGATGCAAAAAGCGCCTATACTGGAAAAGAGCACAACACAACCAGAAGCGACAACTTAATATTGTCTATACCCAAATGACTTGAAAAGCTGTTGGGGTATATTTAGTTTTGTTAAAAAAATCCTCATCTAGTAATAGATGGGGATTTTTTCTTTCGCTATTTTCTCTTAACTTTGCTATCCTCCCCGTTCATGCACGACAAGCGCCACGACACAAGCCACATCAGAAATTTCTCCATCATAGCCCACATCGACCACGGCAAGTCAACAATTGCCGATAGACTCCTTGAGCTTACAGGCACTGTGACCCCACGAGAGATGCAAGAGCAAGTTCTAGATGCGATGGACCTTGAGCGCGAGCGCGGTATCACAATCAAAGCACATCCAGTGACAATGTCTTATACGGCAGAAAATGGAAAGATCTACCAAATTAATTTTATCGACACCCCAGGCCACGTCGATTTCTCCTATGAGGTCTCTCGCTCGCTTGCAGCCTGTGAAGGGGCGCTCCTTGTCATTGACGCGGTACAGGGAGTACAAGCGCAAAGCTTGGCCAATGTCCATTTAGCGCTCGATAAAGGGCTTGAAATCGTACCGGTTATCAATAAAATCGATCTGCCAGCTGCCGACCCAGAAGGGGTTAAACAGCAAGTAGAAGACGTGATTGGCATCGACACATCAGATGCCGTTCTCTGCTCAGCAAAGACAGGCATCGGTATTCGCGAGATTTTAGAACGAATTTTGATTAGCGTTCCTCCTCCTACACCTCCTGTCGATGATCAATTACGCGCACTTGTCTTTGATTCACACTATGACACCTATCGAGGTGTGATGATCTATGTGCGGATTGTCTCTGGCTCAATTAAAAAGAAGACGAGCATCAAGCTCATGGCAACAGACAAGACTTTTGAAGTCCTGGAAGTCGGGATCTTCTCACCCAATGAAAAGCCTGTTGAAGAACTCAAATCTGGAGAAGTTGGTTATCTTGTTGCCAATATCAAAAAGAGCTCTGATGTTAAAATTGGCGATACCATTACAAGCACAAAAGATCCGATTCAAGAACCACTACCTGGCTTTCGCATCATCTCCCCTGTCGTCTTTGCTGGGATCTACCCTGTTGACTCTCCAGACTTTGAGTCTCTACGTGATGGACTTTCAAAATTACAACTCAACGACTCTGCCCTCTATGTGGAACAAGAGAGCAGCTTAGCCCTTGGCTTTGGCTTCCGCTGCGGTTTTTTAGGCCTTCTACATCTAGAAATTGTCTTTGAAAGACTCCAGAGAGAATTTGACTTAGATATTATCACAACAGCGCCGAGTGTCGTCTACAAGTTTACCTTAACAGACGGGAGAGAACTCAACATTGACAACGTCGCCCACTACCCAGATCCTGCACAGACAGAGTTTGTTGAAGAGCCGTGGGTCAAATGTCATATTATGACACCCGCAGAGTATTTAGGGGCTATTATGAGCCTTGGAATGGATAAACGAGGCCTTCTTGTCAAAACAGAGACAATTGATAAACGTCTGTTACTCACCTACCGTTTTCCTCTCAACGAAATTTTAACCGATTTTAACGACAAGCTCAAATCTGTCAGCCGCGGTTACGCCTCTTTTGACTACGAATTTGACACCTATGAAATGGGTGACATTGTAAAGCTTGAAATTCGCGTCAATGAGGAGCCGGTCGACGCCTTCTCCTGCCTTGTACACCGGACAAAAGCTGAAGGCAAAGGGCGCGCGATCTGCAAAAAGCTTGTTGAAGTCATTCCAATGCAACAATTTAAAGTCCCAGTTCAAGGTGCAATTGGCGGTAAAATTGTCGCGCGCGAGACCATCCGAGCCATCACAAAAAATGTGACTGCCAAGTGTTACGGCGGGGATATCACACGCAAGCGCAAGCTCTGGGAAAAACAGAAAAAGGGAAAGAAGAAGATGAAAGAGATTGGCAAGGTCAACATCCCCCAGTCTGCCTTTATGGACGTCCTGAAAGCGTCTGAATAAATTTAACATCTTCTTTACAAAAAAGCCGCAAATAAAGTAAAATTACGAACAACTTTTTTAATTTAACAGGAGAGATTTTATGTCAGGAGTCGGAATCGTAACAGCTGGAACCAATATGCCGTTTTTTGAAACGGGCGGAGGATTTGATCAAACAGTACAAAAAGCAAGCGATGCTTGGCAGTACGCACTCGGAGCTACCTCTGCTGAATCTGCAGAAAACCCACCGTTAGCAGGATGTATTATTTTAGCGCTTGCAGCCGCTCTTGTCATCGGGGTCCTCGCCTACCTCATCTACAAAATCTGTAAGTGTGCCGGCTGCTGCTGCTTTGGCTCACAAAACAGAGGACAGACATCCACAGACAACCTTCAGCATCATTCCGGAACAGAAGCAAAAGCACTGTCATGATAACAAAAATCAAAAGGCCCCTCTTACGAGTGGCCTTTTTCTAAGATAATCTGTTTGTCGCCGTCAATCCTATAGCGCCACCACCAGGTCGGCTTGTCAATCGCATACTTTTCAAATTCAAGGCCAGCTCCGCGATTGACCGCTCGAACAGCATACCCATCTTCGACGCGAATCAGAAGGTTCCCCTTCAACTCAACATCTTCTGCATAAAACTCGCCACTGCCTTCTAAAACAATCTCACACACCTCGCGCCTTTGAATCTGGTTCTGCCAATAACTCTGTGACACTGAAAAATCGATTCCCAGATTGCGTACCCGGACATTTTTCAACTGACACTTGCCGCTCTTTTCAGAATACGACAAAAGGCCAAAAGAACGCTCTCCCATCACCTGCTCTGCACAAATCAAAAGTGATCCTTCAATGTCAACTTTTTCCATCTCAAGTTCTGCAATCTGCAGCTGCAACTCAGCACCCCTGCCCAAACGGCCAGAACGCACCTTCTGAGCGATCATGGAATAAAAGGGCCCCAAGGCTGGGTGGTAAAGAAACAAAAAGGAGAGCCCCCTTTGTACGTACACCTCACCCTGTGGCAATTCTTCTGTCAAGACGTTGCAGCGCATCAATAAATCACGCGCATTGTGCATCAAATCAAGAAAGCAGCCCTCTGGCGTCTCAAGGAGGGATTCCCCCTCTATGAAAGCGCGCTTAGCAGTTGATATGGTCTTTTTACGTTGATTGAATGTCAAAAAAGTCTCAAGGCGCCCTTCTAAATCCATTAAAGGAACTGATGATGAGACTTTGAAGACATCGGCAATATTTTGCATGGTCGATTCTAGGCGCACCAAATCCTCTTCAATACTCTCTCCCCGCTCATTGCAGCACGCAAGGCGCTTCTGATTGACGAGCATCCCCGGATTTGGAGAGATCAGGACCGCCTCTTGAACAGCTTTCAGATCGACAAACAGAATATTTGTGTTCGAGGAGTAGTCGTGATTCTCTTTAATCTCAAATCGATCAAAATGACAATACTCTAAATTTGTTAAAGCATACTCATAATGTGACTCTTGTTTTGTCTCGATTAAAACATTCATCCCTTCTGCCGACT
>JABDDH010000026.1 GCA_013287705.1 Chlamydiota bacterium
CTTGGAGGAGCCGGTGGTTTTGGTGGAGGAGCCGGTGCCACGGCCGCCACCAAAGACGTACCCTGAGACTCCAGAACCCACAGTTCCCGATGGGTTTCCGGCATTACCCCCTGTAGCGCCAATGATTGCACCACCACCGCCGCCGCCTGCCGTGGCGCCAGTCAAGACTCCGGAACCCCCATCTCCCACAGCGCCACCACCACCATAATTTGAGCCACCAGCGCCACTGTAACTACCACCACCACCATAATTGTTACCGCCAGATCCTCCAAGACCACCACCACCACCAGGTGTTGTTCCCGGTGGACTGTGATTCCCAAGGCCTGCAGCTGCTCTATTGGAAGTAAAAGTGACATTCTCAAGGATCACATTTCCTGAATCAATAAAAAGAGCACCAGCAGCTCCCATGCCGCCACCGCCGCCAGTCGCACCACCAGCGCCTCCTTGAGCTACACCTCCTGTAATCAAAAGATTCTGTAAAGTGATCGTTCCCTGTTCAATAAAAAAGGGGCGGAATCCGGCACCATTAATGAGAGTCGGAGCACCAGAATTATTGCCGATGACAATGGTATCTGCTCGAAAGATATTGATTGGTGGAGGGAGTTTTGTGAGGGTAACAGATATAGAAGGATTAAATGAAATCGTGTGAGAGGTAGCAGGACCACCAAGTGCCTGAGTATTCAAGATCTGATTTAAGACATACCGAATATCCCCGGCGTTTGTCCCATTTGTTGCACCGCCGGACGAAACAGATCCGTCTCCTGAAATTGAAACAGTATAATTCGTCGCACAAGCCGCGCTAAAACAGAGAGTAGAGGAGAAAAGAGAGAACCACTTCATAACTCACCTTACGCAAAAATACAACTTTTTAACTATAAAATATTTATTGAATATCGATCAAGTTAACAAAGAGTTGGTGCTGCCACTCCTTGAAGACGGTCCCATCCTGTTGCACAATTTCAGCTTTATAGGTCAAAAGCCCCTTTCTTTCTGCACACTCTTCGTTGACAAGGCGATAGACTTTATAGCCGATCCAGCTATCAATAGGGTATGAGATAATCTCTTCAGTATAGTTCCAGTAGAGAAGAGAGAGTCGCAAACTCGCCCCCTCTTGAACCATAAGACGCGGAATCCTCCAGTCGATCAAAAGCTTCTCTCCAATCGGGGCTGGACGCGGATCGGGAGTTCCAACATAGGTGCTGGCAAGATCACGCGCATCGGATGGCAGCTTAGAGACCGATAGATCATACCGATGGCAGCTGCCCAGAAAAGAGAGAGAGAGGAGAGCTGCCCAGATAAATCGATTTGTCATTATGAAATGATCAATAAAGCAAAAACGAATGCAAAAAGAGCAAACGATTCAACAATTCCAAGGGCTGCAAAACATTTTCCAATGATTGCTGGCTGCTTTGCAGAAGCTTGAATCCCAGAAGCTGCACACATGCCTTGGTAGATTGAAGAGGCCATCAGAGCGATCCCGACAGAAAATCCAATACCGATTCCAGAAAGAGGGGAAAGCAACCCTTGATCCAAATTTGTCTTCATGAGTAGCATCAAGACAAAGCCGTAAATACATTGAGAAGAGGGCATCGCCGCCATCCCGATAAATTTTCCATGATTCTCATCGACGCGACTCATGACAGCATGTGACGCCATCCCGGCAATCCCACAACCAATCGCACTGCCCACACATCCAAGACCGAGCACAAGAGCCGGTCCCACCATTGCATATCCTTCCATAACACACTCCTCTTATCTTATTTTAGTTTTTTCAAGGGATTAAATAGACGCCCTCCCCCTTCAAAGCAGTAATGGTACCACTCTAGAAAATTGAGACGCAAGCCGTGAATGACGCCTCCCATCACTGCAAGGGAGAGGTTGACGGCATGTCCAATAAACAACGCAATTAATCCAATAAATAAACCCAGGATGTCCCCGATATTATTAAAGGTCTCTGCCATCATCGATCCAGCAAGCGCTAAAGCATAGAGACGCAAATAAGACAAGACATCAGCAAAAATCTGAATGAGGGTGACCGGAACCTCACCAAGTCCGCGTAACCGATGCTGGACAAGCGCAAGAAAGGCTGCGAGGCCAAGACCTGTATAGATCAGCTGCAAACCAACAATTGCTGCCGTCTCGGGGGTAATGAGTCCAAGAAAAAAGAGGCTGACTGTCGCTTTTAAAAAGGAGGGAAAGTAGAGGTAGCTGCCGATCATAAATAAGACCCAGCCGATTGCAGAAAAGTTGCGCCGCACCCAACGCAAAAGAGAGATGCTGATATGAATAATTCCGAGCAGTAGAGAAAACTCCATCAAAATATTCTGAGAAAATTCTGAGAGGAGATCAAATTTACCATTATCGGAGATCGATTTCTCTACCCAATCAACACCTGTGGGTGTATTTGCAAGCTCTGGATGGGTTTGGATCCAGTCTTTATAGACATCATCGTGGCGGGCGATATGGTAATCAGCTTTTTTTGCTGCCAAATAATCTAAAACAGAGATCTTTCCAAGGAAATGGTCTGGATCAATACGAATACCAAAATAAGCAGAGGTGATGGCTCCCCAGACAATACAGCTAACAGAAAGAATGGTAAAGAGCTTTAACATGCGCTTCCCCTGCCCTTTGAGAACGGGAAACTTATACTTCATATAGAGGGCTACTGCCAAAAATAAGAAACCATAACCTGCGTCTGCGACGATGATTGCAAAAAAAAGAACAAAAGCAAAAAAGACAAAAAGAGACGGATCTTTATCTGTTGCCGACGGGACATCGTAAATGGCAATCAGATCTTCCCCCATTTTTCCGCATCCCTTATTGTTAAGACATGTTGGAATTTTTTCTCCCTCTGAGATCGCAATCTCTTCTGGATGAATTGCCAAGCCATCAATTAATCCGTATAAAGAATGAAGCTTATTTTCTGGCACCCACGCTTCGATAAGAAATACCGCGGCATCTAAAGAGAGATCTGCCTGTTTTTTTGTCGCAATAAGGGCATACTCGTTAAGCGATTCTAGAACAGCCTCTTGAAGGCGCGCAATATAAGGCGTCAAGCTTTTGAGTGTCTCATGATCGGATCTGATTGTCTCTTTTACCCACAAAAGACGCCCCTGTAGCTCACCGAGCGGCCTGTCGATCCGCATCTCAATCATATCGGGATAATTCGTAGAATGAGAGTTAATTGCGATAAAGTAGTCTAAGTCATATTCCGTGCCAATATAGATCAGTTCATCGCCAAAGTTTGTTTTATGGCTTTTCGCTGTCTTAATGCAAAAAAATTGGATCTTGCGATTCCCCTGTCTCTCAATTTCATCGATGAGTTCTTTAGAAAAATCTCCAAAAACCGCGACTCTAGCAATCTCCTGCTCAAGGAGGCGCTTCTCCTCTTCTAATTTGTCGATCTGCTGCTTGCGATCGATCACCTCTCTAGATAATAAAAAGAGGTCGGGGAGATTTTTCACCTCTTGACTTATGGCAGTAAGATGCTGACGTCGTAAAATCTTGATCGCGTCTAAAAACTGCTGGACCTTTTGAGGAATCTCTACCATCTTCTTTCCAGAGAGGGAGAGAAATTCCAAAAAACCATTCTCCTGTGCGCGATGAAAAAAAGCATCAAGGTCTTTAGAGAGGCCAACAAAGAGATACTTTTTCAATGGAATGATCATACGGACTTTTTCTTCCTTAAAAGAATTTTTTTCTTTGCAACCTTTGCCTGAGAGACGGCTGTCAACTGCTGGTCTCCTAAAAAGATCTTAATCTTTTTGATATTCCCAAGCGCGCGTGGAATCATAATCTTTTCAAATAGATTCACCCGAATAGAGACATCGCGTAACTCTTTCTCAAGCGCTTGCCTCTTCTGATGGGCAAGGCGCATCTTTTCACGCACAACCATCAGCTCTTTGACATCGAAAATCCCAAGCTCAATCCAGACTGGGCTGTCAAAGAGAAAAAAAGAGCTCTTCTCAAAAACGAGATCCCGAAAAATAGGAACGTCAATCCCTGCAATATTCTCGATCTCTTTTTTGACCTCTTGAATTTTCACAGCAGCAAAGAGGTCTGACGCATTTTTTTCTGAAAAAAGAGCGCTATAGCGCGCTATTTTCTCTTCCTGAGCCACAAACTGACACTGCAAGAGAGCAATGAAAGCGCTAACCTGATTGACTTCAATCTGCAGGAGCGCTTTTTTCAGTTGCAATGTGGGCAAATACTTACGCAGCTGCTGCAGTTTCAGCTGTTGCAGACGAAGCTCTGTTTTGGTGAGCTTCAGAATCATTTTGCCTCTTTTGGCCAGTACTGATCAATCAAAGACTGCTTAATCCCCACTTCATGCTTCTCAAAACATTCTGCAAGCGTCTTCCAACCGAGATCCAGAGCCTCTTCCAAAGGAATATTGACCTGCAGACGCATCATGCGGTTTTCAAATAGGTGCGAGTAGTGCAAAAGCTTCTCATGCCATTTAGAGAGCTTAAATCCCATACTCTGGTGCTCTCGAGCCTTTTTGGACTCGGCATAAAGACGGATTTGCGCATTGGCAATATCGCCGTGATCAGCCCGCGTTACTTTGCCAATCACCTGCTGCTTCAAACGAGATAAAGATCCAAATGGATCAATCATCCCATCATGTAAATAGAACTGACCTTCTGTAATATAGCCTGTGTTATCAGGAACCGGATGGGTCACATCGCCACCGGGCATTGTCGTCACAGAAATGATCGTGATCGCGCCGCTACCGTCAATATCCACTGCTTTCTCATAGCGCGCAGCAAGATCTGAGTAAAGCGATCCCGGATAGCCGCGGTTAGAGGGAACCTGGTCCATGGTAATGGCGATCTCTTTAATCGCATCGGCATAAGCTGTCATATCCGTCAACAGCACCAAGACATTCTTATTTTCAACGGCAAACTTTTCTGCAACGGCAAGCGCCATATCAGGGACAAGAAGACATTCGACCTGCGGATCTGTCGCTTTATGAATAAACATAATTGTCTTCTCTAAAGATCCCGAGCTCTCGGCATTATCAATAAAGGCTTGATAATCATCAAAGCGCAACCCCATCCCAGCCACAATAACAACATCGGCGTCCGTTTGGTTGGCAATCCGCATTAAAAGGGCATTATACGGCTCACCGGCAACTGAAAAGATCGGAATCTTCTGCGATTTAACAAGGCAATTAAAGACATCGATCATCGGAATATTTGTCCGCACAAGGTCACGTGGAATAATCCGACGCATCGGATTAAATGAAGGGCCTGCGATATCAATCGGCGCTCCCAGAACAACAGGGCCATGGTCGATCGGCTCTCCCGCTCCATTCAATCTGCGTCCTAAGAGATCTTTACTAAACGTTGCTTGCATCTCTTTTTTCAAGAACGTTACCCGATCTCCAGTTGAAATCCCGCGGCTATTTTCAAACGCTTGCAGGGTGACTAAATTACCATCGATCCGGAGGACAGAAGCATAGAGGCTCCGGCCACTTTTCTTCTGAACTCTAGCCAGTTCTCCCAAAGAGACCCCCTCTGCCATCACGGTAATCAGGTTGCCTCGCATATCAAGGATTCTATCGTACACTTTCTTCATCGCGTGCCCATCTGTTTGATCTTCTCTTCAATTCGCGCATAGGCCTCTTGATATCCTTCGGAATGAAAAGAGAGAAAGTTCATATTCTTAATCTCGTTCTGAAGCTCTAGAAAAAATGTCCGTGCAGCGTCATGAGTCTCAAAAGAAAAATAGCCATCAAAGAGACGACCAATCAGTGCAAAAAGAGGGATCTGTCTCTCAAGGGGACAGTAAGCATCTTCCTTATCAAACGCATTCTGCTGTAGATAGGAAAACTCATAGAGCTCCGATTTGAGGTAAACAATCATGTCCTGCATCGAGATTCCCTCTTCTCCAACAACTTCCATACGCTTGCCAATCTCATCCCCATCTTTTAAAATCCGGGAAGCCTGTTTGACCTTATGACCCCACCCCTCTAAACGCGTATTGAGCTGATCACCCACATTATCCACATACTTACTCCAAGAGATCAACGGATCGATTGCAGGATAACGTCTGGCGTCTGAGCGCGCTTTAGATAAGCCGTGGAATGCACCCACAACCCAGAGGGTCGCTTGGGTGACAGGCTCTTCAAAGTTTCCTCCTGCAGGAGAGACGGTTCCTCCAATTGTCAAAGAACCTTTTTTGCCATCGGAAAGCAGTAATTGACCGCCACGCTCATAAAACGCAGCAATACGAGAAGCTAGGTAGGCCGGAAACGCCTCCTCTCCGGGGATCTCTTCTAACCGGCCTGACATTTCACGCATCGCTTGCGCCCATCTCGAGGTAGAGTCAGCAAGAAGAAGAACATCCAGTCCCATCTGTCGATAATATTCGGCAATTGTCAATCCCATATAGACAGAGGCTTCACGGGCACTCACTGGCATTGATGAGGTGTTACAGATCATCACTGTCCGATCCATGAGCGGCTCATGAGTGTGCGGATCAGTCAAATGAGGGAACGTGCGCAAGACCTCGACAACTTCTCCTGCCCGCTCACCACACGCACAGACAACCACAATGTCAACGGCTGAGTATTTCGACAGGTGGTGTTGCAAAACAGTTTTCCCAGCCCCAAAAGGCCCAGGAGAACAGAAGCTGCCTCCCTTCAAAATAGGAAATTGAGTGTCTAAAATGCGACATCCCGTATCCATCATCTCTGTTGGCCGGACCTTCTCTCCCTGTGAGAGCGCCATTTTGATGGGCCATCTCTGAATCATACTAATTGGATAGTCGTGTCCATTCTCATCGACAAGTTTTGCAACGACTGTCTCAATGGTATAGGATCCTGAAGTGTGAACCCAGCTGACTGTGTAGCTGCCATATAAATTAAAGGGAACCATGATCTCATGGCGAATTCTCCCCTCCATAACAAAACCAAGAGAGGCACCACGAGTCACGACACTCCCCACTGAAGCTGTTGGATGATAGTCCCAATGCTTTGTTCGATCTAAAGGAGGAAGGTAGATCCCTCGATTTAAAAAAAGACCGGCGCGATCCGCCACTTTCTCTAGAGGATTCTGCAATCCATCTAAAATTGCAGAGAGAAGACCCGGCCCAAGCTCCGCTTCCAAAAGATCCCCTATAAATTCGACAAGCGTTCCACAAGTAATTCCTCGCGTATCTTCAAAGACCTGAATTTTAGCCTCTGATCCGCAAATTTCAATGACCTCTCCTTTTAGTGAGAGCTCCCCTAAACGAATCAGCGCGACCTCTCCTTGTTGGATAGCGCCTTCAAATGCGACTTGAAGCAAGTTGCCAAACGCTTTAACGACTCTGCCTGTTGCGTGCTCTTTTTTCATTGTAACTCCCTCAAATAACTAGTGTCGCATCGAGGATAGCTTTTCCTCTTTTTTTATCCAATTCATTCATTGATTCCAGAATCATTAGCTGTGCCAGATAGGCTAAAATCTGATCAATAGAAAATAGAGGTGTATCGACAAGTTCCTCAATTTTAGAAAAACGGAAGGCAGCAAAAGCGCGATACCGCTCCCAAGGATCAAAGCCTGATGCGGCGATCATCTCTTTAATCTCTTGGTATTCCATAGGAGGCGCATATCGATCCATATCTTTTTGAACGAGTAGATCTTGAACAAATGGATCTTTTGGATCCTCAAACTGCAATTCACGTGAAAGATCACGCCCCATCTCTTGGGCGCGCAAACCAATCAGCACAAGCCTCCATTCACGCTCAAATTGCAAAAACTTGCGTAAAAAACCGTCTTGTTTTGGCCCCTCTTCTGCAAAATAATGGACAAGGAGGGATGAGAAATACCGAATCCGATCAGATAGCAACTCATACTGATCCAAAAAATCAAAAACATACTCTGGCAGCCCCGTTCGCGTCAGCAGCGCTTCATCTAGCTCTTTTTCACTTAAAAAACCACGCGGATCAATCGGCTCTTCTAAAAAAAGTGACCGTATATTCTGCAGATCAATATAGCGCCGTAAGACTTGCGTCTTTTCAAAATCTTTTTTTGTTAAATTCAAAGCAAGGCGTCCTGAGAGCTCAACAAAAGAAATCTCAGGAACTTCTCCAAAGACAAGAGGAGGGAGTGAAGCTGCCAGATAATAGTAATTAGACATCTGCTTTAACTCGACTGTGTACATTTTTTGGGCCGATTTTCACAATCTTTTAACTTTGAGTGGGTTGAAAATTTTACTCATGGCTTTTTAAGCCACTTTGCAAAATTTTCAACCCACTCAAAGTTAAAATCTTGCAAAACTTGACTCCAAACATGTACAAAATCGAGTTTAAGAGATCTCCTCAAAAAACAACTCTCGAAAATCTTTCTGAATATACTGAGCCATCAACTCTTTGATACTCTTATCTGTAATATCAAGAGTTAGATCTTGATTTTTCAGTTTAACCTCAATCCCTCCGCCAATCGAAGAGAGAAGAACGCTCTTTTCTTCCAATCTATTTAAAATCTCTTGCGCCACAAGTTGATTAACTTCTTGAGCGGGAATAGAAGCCGGAATGTAAACGCTTAAATTCGCAGAGGTCCCCTCTTTATCCAGGGCTTTGACAACAGCAGTTACAAGAGCTGAAAGTGCTTTAGGCCCATGCATCGATTCCCGAACAAGGCGTGAAAGGGCTGGGTTAAAGAGTTTCTCTTCGATCTTCTGACGCAACATATCGATCGTTTGACGCGACGCTTGTCTTAAAGAGGCGTTGCACGCCGCCTGCTCTTTTTCTATCGCTAACTTTGCGTGGGCACGGATCGCATCAGCCTCTTTTTCGGCAAGCAGCAAGATCTCTTCTGCTTGAACTCTGGCCACAGCTACAATCACTTCTGCCTCTTTTTTGGCAGGATCAATTGTCTCTTGCTTCAACATCTCGCAGATCTTTTTAACCTTGTCTTTCCCCTGCTCTAATTCCTTCATGACGTATGCTCCCCTTATCGCAATAAAAATTTGCCCTAAAACTACCAGATGTGAAATAAGAAAGGAAAGAGGATTTTTCTCGATGAAAATTTTTATCATCTCACTTTCTGCTCTCTTGATGCTGCTATCGGCTCCCCTAGTTGCCAAAGAGGAGCTCTCGCAACTTGCAGAACAGACAGATCAGCTCTACCGAGCAGGCTGTGGCGCAGAAGACGGAGTCTACACAGCACTCTCCTCTTCAATGGTCGCCTGGGGCGTTGGAGCGGTTGTCGTCATTGCCGTTTTAGTTGGCTCTTTACATAGCTCAACTGCACACTCCGGACATAACCATTGAAGTATTTTGCCCTAATCTTTTTCTGTATCTTTTCTCTTCATGCTACAGAAGATCCCCCCTCTTTTGCCGTCTTCACCCCACCTAAAACGTGGGAGATCGTCTCTCCTGAAACATTACCAGGTCATGTCGTTGTCAGTTTTGTAGGCAAAAGTCGAAAGGAACTTGCTCCCTCAATCAATTTGGCAATAGAAGAGATTAGCTGCTCCTCGGCTGAGTACTTAAAGATCGTCAAAAACTTAAATCGATCACACTCTGGTAACAAATGGCGTGATTTAGGAAAATTCAAAACAGAAGCAGGCGAGGCGCACCTCTCTGAGATTGAAACAAAAATTCCATCTGGAACCGTACGTCTACTCCAACTCATCTTTGTTCACGACAATAGAGCCTATATCCTCACAGCTGGCGCCTTAAAAGAGGAGTTTGCGCGCCACTACCAAGAATTTGAAGGGGCCTTAAAATCGTTTTCGATTACAAAAGATCTTTTTTCCTGCATTACAAATAATGAAAAAAAAGAAAAACTCTTAGAGGCCATTGCTCACTTAAAAGAGAATAAACTCTCTCGAGATGCTTTTCTTAACCCTCAATTTCAAGAATCCACATGGATTCCCTTCCAAAATCAATTTCTGAAAGACTCGATAGAGCAGGGCGCCTACTTTCAGCTCTTAGCTCTCCAACAGATCGCCTCACAACTCCTTATCGAATAATTTTCTATTGTTAAAATTCAGACTTGATATATAAAAAAAATATCGGAAACCAACAACTCATGTGGAGTCTTTCATGAAAAACCTCTGGATTACATCTTTAACAGCTCTCTCTCTAATGGTAAGTCAAGTCTATGCAGACAACCCAAATAGCCGAGAGATCGCAGCCTTTGACATTGAATCTGTTATTGCAGCAAAAACCCCTGTTGTCGCAGCCACTGTTGCCGCAATGCCAGGCTCGGGATCACAAGATTCTAGAGAAGCCGCTCAAACTAGCAATAGAAAAATTGGGATCTTCGTCGTTCTTGTAGCCGGGCTATTAGCTGGCGGTATCGTTGCTCTGACATCAAGACATAACGGCTCTAGCCAATCCCGCTCACACAATCATTAATTCTTTTCAGGGCGCCCGGTTCTTAAAGACCGGGTTTTCTTTTCCCTGACAAACAAATTCTGAAAAATCTGGACAAAATCAACTCCCCTTCTGTATAAACTTCTCTTATGAACCTATCCCTCAATAAGCACAGACTGCTTTTTGGGTCTTTTTTCGCATCTTTCGGAGCAATGAAGCAGTGCTACTTACTCAAATATGTCCTGCTTCATTGCTCCAAAATCTGCGAAAAAATCCTTCAAAAATCAGCTATGTGCTCATTAAAGGATAGGTTCATACACAAATGGATTTTTACAAGGGGTAGGTACATGAAAAAGACGATTATTTCAACAATGACAATTGCAGCACTTCTCTTTTCTCAAAGTCTGCAAGCAGAGAGCGGTCAAACAATAATTACAGAAGAGATGCACATTGACTCTCTCACAGTAGAGACAACTGTCACAGCAGAAGAGAGTATTGCAGAGTCTAATGAGACGGCCGTGCAAGCAGAGGCAACTCTTGTCACCGACGACGCTCTTTCCCAAGCAGAAACAGAGGGAGTGACAGAGACGAGCAAAACTGTCCATGAAGCATCGCGCAAGTCAAAAAGAAAAAACTGGAGCCATGTTTTGCTTGCTGCCGGTGCCATTGCAATTGCCGTTGTCGTCTTGATTCTTGTCTCCAACCACAGCGGACAGAAGAGCCACGGTTAATCCGAAAAAGAACCTCAAACAAACGAGCCCTCTAAATGTTAAGACAGAAGCCGATTTTTGAGGTTCTATACCCAAATGACTTGAAAAGTTGGGAATTTGGCAAGGCTGCGGACACACGAGAAGGTCCTGTGGACCTTCGTAGTGAGAAGCAGGTGAGCCATAGCGAACCGGAGACGCCCCAAATTTGGCCAGGCGAAGCCGACGCCATCGCCGCTAAACTTAAAAAGTTTAGCGATGCAGGTGGGGACAAATTTTGTGGCTGCCCGACGACACCAAAAACCAACTTTTCAAGTTGTTTGGGTATATCTCTCTGCCTCCTCTCCCTCACATCCTGTTCCCACTCGCATTCGTGGAATCTACAGAAAGTTCAAGCAGAAGATCCAGCCTTTAGCTCTTCTAAACTCATCTACGCGGCCCTCCACGCTGTGCGCCCGATAAGCCTTGAGATGATCCAGATGCAAGAAGGACTCCACACCTACCTCTGTCTCTATGCCGGGCCAGTCGTTAATCCCCAAGATCATCCGGACTCTGTTTTTATCCAACTGAGTGTTGAGGATAAGGTGCATCTTGTAGAGACCCACCGTCACGCAGGCGGCGAGCGCCTTCTATTCACGCCTGAAGCACAAGACCTTCTACTAAAATCCCTTCTTGCACATCAAACTGTCACCATCACCCTCCCCGGCTACCAGATCGGTATCGATCCAAAAGATTTTAAAGACTTCTTTAAGAAAATAGAAGAAAAGTCTACAATGACGTTTCCTTTTCAATTTCGCCTATGAGGAGCTATGGATAGACGCGAAGCACTAGAAAAAATGACAACAATTGTCGCAGATACTGGCGAAATTGATGCGATAAAAAAATATCGACCAACAGACGCTACAACAAATCCCTCCTTAATCTTAGCTGCTGCAACCCTTCCAGAATACCGCCATTTGATTGAAGAGGCAGTCGACCATGGAAAGACGCGGAGTAAGGATCAAGAAGAACAGATGAAGCTTGTTCTCAATAAACTCTTTGTCAATTTTGGCCTGGAAATCCTTAAAGTGGTTCCAGGCAGGGTCTCGACAGAGGTCGATGCGCGGCTCTCCTTTGATATCGAGGGAAGTATCGCAGTGGCACGCACCTTAATCGCCCTTTATGAAACAGCCGGCATCCCACGCAGCCGCGTCCTGATTAAATTAGCATCGACTTGGGAAGGAATCAGAGCCGCTGAGATCTTGGAAAAAGAGGGAATCCATTGTAATATGACGCTTCTATTTAGCATGGCCCAAGCGATCAGCTGCGCAGAGGCAAAAGCCACCCTTATCTCCCCCTTTGTAGGGCGCATCCTTGACTGGTACAAGAAACACGAAGGGAGAGAGTCGTATCCAGCGGCAGAAGATCCCGGGGTTCTTTCTGTCACTGAAATCTACAATTATTATAAAAAAATGGGTTATAAGACCCAAATTATGGGGGCCAGCTTCCGCAATGCGGACGAGATCTCTGAACTTGCCGGCTGCGACCTATTGACCATTGCTCCAAAGCTTCTAGAAGAGCTGCAAAAGGACGTGCGCCCATTAAGTCGCAAGCTCGATCAAGAACATGCTAAGAGCTTAAAGCTCAATAAAATACATCTAGATGAGAAGGGCTTCCGTTGGATGTTGAATGAGAACCCAATGGCAACAGAAAAGCTCTCTGAAGGGATCCGTAATTTCGCTAAAGACATCGTGAAACTAGAGAAGCAAATCAAAGAAAACTTTATTAAGTAAAGCTAATTATAAATTAAAATAATGTTTTATACTTGTTATTAATTTAGATAACATAGTATCATTGACACATAAACGCAAAGCAATTTAAATTGCGTAAGACTACGCGGCATAATAGTTAGCCGCTAATAAAACAAAAAACAAACAGGAGATTATTATGTCAACAACATCACCAACCGGTGCTCAATCAATGGTTTCATTGCTTTTGCAAGGAAACACAAAAAAAGCAGTAATAGAAAGCGGAGAAAGCGGAAAAGGAACACCACCCAAATCAGCAACAGCTACTTTCCAAGTTTTCTTAGAAAGTAAAAAATACGATTCTCATGCAAAAGTTGGCTCAGCTCTTGTAGCTGGTTCTACATGGTTCGTACGTCAAACTTTAACTCCTGCTATGGCAGTTGTCGAGCTCGGCGTTCGTATACTTCAGTTTGTACTCGTTGCGATCTTCAACGTCTTCTCAGGAAGTTTATTTGCTAAGAGAATACCTGAAGGTGGAGCGGACTACGCAACAAAATACCAACGCTTTGCTGCAAACGTAAGAGAAACGAATGCACAGCTTGGATACGCTGCAGTCAGCGCATTCTTTGCTATTTTCACGCCACTTGCAAAAACTGTTTGTGCTTCATCGGCTGTTGGGTCGACAAGTTATTCAAGTTCTTGTCCAGCAAACCGCCATCGTGTGGCAACAGGCCGTGTGCCACTGTCTGCTGAAGACAGTGAAGCTCCAGCTGAAGACGGTGAAACTCCAGCAGCTCCTGGTGAACTCCGTAGCCTATCTAGTTAGATGATCCAAAAAAGCCGGCAGAACTCTGCCGGCTTTTTCTTTTTTTTCGTTAAATTAAAAATAATTATATTTACAATTAATTTCGAATATTCGAAATTAAGCTAGAGGTGGATATAATTATGAGCGAACCGGCATATGAACTAACATTATTCGAAGCTGTCAACCAGCTATCTCACATCACAGAACTCGATGTCGACAAGCCAATTGCGGCATCAAGTCATGAGCTGCTCCGCACACAGGGTGCTTTTATGCGCCTTAACGGCTACCTGCAGCACCTCTACACCAAAAACCGTGAAGAGCTAAAAGGGCGTGACCTGCAGAAAGGGGTTCAGGCGATGATGCACCTGGCACGAGATGCCGCCGCAAAGCTAGAAAAGCTCCAGGGTGCCGTCAATGGCTCTCTAACGGAATATGAGGCGCTCGAGCAGTTTTACACATCACGCATCGCCAAGCAGATCCCCGGCCCTCAGGGAGAAGAGATCTGGGAAGCTCTCTCCCCTGATGAGACAAAAGAGGGGCTTCACCTCCTAAAGAGCTTGGAATCTGTTCAGAGGGATGAGCACTATGAGCTCTTCTTACTCCATAAAGAGGATCATACCCCCTTTTTTAGCCACGCCCTGCTCCATCAGCTGCGCCTTGTCGGTGACTTCGATGCTGCCGCCCTTAAAGGTGACACGGAGAATCTCTTTACTAAAATCATCCCCTTCCAGAATCAGAATCTCTACACCTCAGCAGAAGAGATTTTGGGAAGGACAAACAGCCGCACAATCGACTACTTTAAAGACGCCATGCGCCATAAAAAAAGAGGGCTTATCGCCCTCATCAATCAGGCGATGATGGCGCTTCTGCTTGCAGCGGACTTCCAGAATACAGAAAAAGAGGGGAAGCAGAGCCGCAACTACTACGCCGACTTTCACAACTTCCTACGTAAAGGGCTGAAAAGTAGCGACTACCAAGAGCTTGTGGCGATGGAAAAAAACTTGGAAGCCTTTGACCTTGCCGTGCTCGGACAGCTGCTCTATTTGAGCGCCGCCTTTTTCTTACGCTCGGGAGAGAGAAAAATGGCCCTTGCCTTCTTCAAACGCCTCCTAGGAGAAAAAGAGAGAGAAGAGCTGCTCATCGATTCTCTTAAAAAAAGGGATTCTGCCCTGCGCGCACATCTCAAAAACCTCCCTAACGGCCCCCTCCTGCGCGCGCTCGAGCAGCTCAAAAATGGCGAACAGGAAGAGGGCTTTGACCCGATAGCTCAAGGGAACTTCCCGCAGCAGCTGTTTCATATCACCTACGGCGACCAGGATGTCAGCGTTCTTGCTCTCCCCTCTCCGACGCACCAAGAGGTTTTAGAAAAAGCCGAAGTCGTCGCAGAGTTCAAAGCCTTCCTCCAGTTTCTAGGAACAAGAGCCCCTGTACAGAAGTATCTTTTGATCAACCTCCAAGATCGCACATCCTTTATCGAACATGCACGATCCCAAGCGTTAGAAGAGCTGCACAAAAAGAAGGAGTTCCACGATTCTTTGACTCTGATCACACTGCCGCTAGAGACAGAATTTTTTTGGCAAACGGGCCCCTACCAGCATGTGAATGACGCAGACGCCTTTCTTATAGAAATTAAAGAGCAGATTCTCTCGAAAGAGTTGTGTGGCTTCTTTTTCCCCGATTCTTGTGGAGAATCCTCATTGGAAAATTTTGTTGCAGATCTACTTCCCTTAATCCACTGCCACTTTTTCTCAAACCAAGAGATTTTATCGCATAAAAATCGAATTAATTTTATTGCACTCACCTACCAGTTTCTCGTTCTGAGGTGGATGGAAATAAGCTCTTGTGACCTCATCTCGTTTACCTGCAAAGATGCTGTTGATGTGGGTCCCTCCTTGACGTCTACCTTCTTCTGTTTCTTGCGCCTTTTTGCAGATGAAAATCCGTGGAAGAGCGAAGAAGAAGCCTTTCTCTTCTGGATGCTACAGACACGCGCCCTCTGTCACAGGGAGAGGCCGATGCAGCTCAAGTGGTTTGAGCAGTTCACAAACGTTCTAGAATGTTTTAGCGCAGGGCTACAGAAAAATCGAGCACAGATCCTCCGCGCCTTTAGCTCCCTATACCCAGAGATAAAACTCTCCGAGCTACGTATCAAAGAAGCGTAGAATCGTATCACGCGTATAGATGAGGTGCTCTTCTGTATGGGCAGATGAGATAAAGGAGACCTCGTTATAGGCAGGAGAGAGATAGATTCCACGCTCAAAGAGATAAATGAAAAAAGCTTTGAAAAGCTCTTTGTCGCAAGACAAAATATCTTTTTCAGAATGAGCCTCCTTAATGCCAAAAAAAAGGGAAAAGATCGAGCCGCACCTCTGCAAACAAAGAGAACTCCCCCTCTCTTGAATCAGATCTTCAATAGGCCCAAGCAGTAGATCTGCTTTTTGCTGTAAGACGCGATAAAAATCAGGTTTTTTCAACTCTTTTAAAACTGCAAGGCCGGCCTGCATCGCAAGGGGGTTGCCAGAAAGAGTTCCTGCCTGATAGACGCTCCCCAAAGGGGCAAGTGCTGACATCAGAGAACGCCTGCCACCAAACGCGGCACACGGCAGCCCGCCGCCAATGATCTTCCCAAGGCAGGTTAAATCAGGCTCAATACCATAAAGCTCTCCTGCGCCTCCACAAGAGACGCGAAAACCTGTGATCACCTCATCAAAGATCAACACAGCGCCAAGCCTCTCACTCTCTTTTCTCAGTCTCTCTAAAAAAAATTTTGAGGCAGGGATCAACCCCATATTCCCCGCTATCGGCTCAACAATAATGGCGGCAATGTCTTCTCTTCCCGCAATAAAACGTTCAAAGGCCTCAGAATCATTATAGGGAAGAGAGACAGTTTTAGAGATAAAGGCATCGGGGACCCCAGCTGAGGCCGTGAAAGCGCCCATCTCGAATGAGCCTGAGCGAATGAGCAGGCTGTCGTGATGACCGTGGTAGTTACCATCAAACTTAATCACAATGTCGCGTCCGGTATAGCCACGTGCAAGGCGAATGGCGCTCATCGTCGCCTCTGTCCCTGAAGAGACAAAACGGAGAAGATCCATTGCAGGATAATGAGACGCGATCTCTTCTGCAAGAGCGCCTTCTAAAGGCGTCGTAATGCCAAACGAAGAGCCGCGTAACAGTTGCGATGAGACCGCCTGAACCAGAGATGGAGGCGCGTGACCCAAGATCGATGCGCCCCAACTGCCGCAGTAATCGATAAAGATATTGCCATCGACATCGACAATCTGATCCCCCTCTCCCCGATCGACAACAAGTGGTGTCATTCCAAGAGAAGAGAATGCGCGCACAGGTGATGAAACCCCACCGGGAATAGTGTGACTCAACTGTTGGAAAGTAGACTCCGTTTTTTTTCTATCCATTGCTTTTCTCCACGTTTCCCGGCACTATATCGTATTTATGCAATTTTTTCTTCTCATCTTTCTTTTTGTGCCGGCGATTTTATCCGCCTCATCAATCTCCTATTCGGTAGATTTTGAAGGAGTCGACCATGAAGCTATTCTCAAAACTCTCCATGCTGTCTCAGGGCTCAGATCCAACAAAAAAGCCCCCTCCTCTGTCAATGCACTCCGCTATAGAGCAGAGAGCGATGTCCCTGAAATTCTTAAAGTCCTGCGTGCCGCTGGCTACTACGACGCCACAGTGCAGATGCAAATCGACAATCTGGGAAAAGAGTTTCAAGTCAAAATTCTGATTGAGCAAGGAACTCTTTATACAATCGAGACTTTTGATGTCACGATGAGCTATCACGGAAGCTCCCTTATCTGTGATGAGATTGAGCTCAAAAAGACAGGGATTAAACTT